>JBBAKZ010000295.1:0-4275 GCA_040403275.1 Arcicella sp.
ACGCCCAAAGGGCTTAACGATAAGCGTCACTCGGCAAGAGCCGAGCGACTGCGGGAGAAAAAATACGGACCTTGTTGGTCAATTATTTTGTAGCCTCTTTCTGCCATTTGTTCTTGTATTTTTTTCCTAAATTCTTAATAACTTGGTACTTGCCGTGTCACAGACACTCTTAACTCATCCTTCGTCCGTAGTGTCCTGCGGAACACTACGGACAGAGGGGGGTACTTAATAAATCGCCATCATCAACGGAGGTTACTCTGTTTTTTGCAATATCCCAAGTAAGGGCAATGGTGGTTACTTTCCTTCCTGGGCTGGTACACCTTCGCCTTCCCCGTGGCTCGGTCTCCTGACCACCCAACTTGCGCCAGCAAAAACCCGAACAGATTTTTATTTTCATTTAACAGGTTTATTATCAGAATTTAAAATTTTATATTGCTCCTTAATATGAGTCAAAAAACCAAAATCCCGCAGTCGCTCCTATATTAACAAAATAAAACCTTTGTGAATTATCTGGAAAACATTGGAGAGACGGCGGGGGCATTATGAAGCATGGGGATGTTCTGAGCCAATAGGGAGACACAGAACGCCCCTGATAATAGAACCATTAATAAGATTTTAAAAGGGAAATGTAGGATTTCATCATCATTAAGAACATTAAATTAAATCACGGAAGGTGTATGGTTTACGTGATACAAAGTTCAACAAAATGATGATTACATGTTCTAATCCTAAAGGAGGATATCTTCTCCTTCTTTAGGAGGATTTTTATAATTTAACCTTCTTACTGATTGCTAAATAGGTCAATTTCCCCTGACCAATAATTCCAAAACTTCTCTAATCGTTTTTTGTGACTTTTTACGGTAGTTATTCCAATGTAAAGTGTATCAGCAATTTTTTGTTCAGTTTTCTCATCGGCTAAAAGATTCCAAACCTCTTCTTGACGATTCGATAATGCACATAATTTTTTATAATCTATTCTCTCGCCTTGGCTAGATTGTTTGCCATGATGTAAATTTTCGTTGATATTGCTTGAAATGTTTCTCTTTCCCGCAAAGACCTCAATCAGACACCTTTCAATTTCTTGAATGCCACAGCCTTTGTGCAGAAACCCTTGCACATTTTGATTTGAATGACTCAAAAATTTACTTATAAATCCTGAAACGCTCTTGCTATCATACATGATAATTCTTGTATTTAGGTTTTAGCTATGAATTTTCTCTGCCAACTCAAAGCTTTTAATATTGGTCATTTCGCTGTCAATTAAAATAAAATTAGGTTTCAGACCTCGTATTCGATTAAAAATCGAAGAATTTGTGTCTAATACTGCGAGTGCATGGAAATGGCAATTAAATTGCTATTCTGATATCATTTCGCCAAAAGCCATATCTGGCATGGCAACGACTAAGGTAGGGATGCGGCTGGAACCTCTTTCGGGGGAATTAAGGGCAGGTAGAATGGGTTTCATTTAATATAAATATTATGAGTTTAAACAAGTATAAAATTATAAGGTTGGTAATACGTATTTAAAAGGAATATATAAACATTTATGGTGACTTATTCAAAATTAAGACTCATTTAAGCTGGGAGTCTTTATTACTCTTCCAGCTGTTCCGAAAATCATCTCGAAGTATGATAAGTAGGATTTCCAATCCAGCCATTGTGCCGTGTTTTCACCCGTAACCTAGGCGAAAGTAATAACCCGAACTCATAATTCAATAAATCTCCATATAATGAGTTAAGAACCCAAAATTAATAATCCCCATTTCTAAAACCTTGGATATTAAAACCAATATCTATTTGTTGTTTTGACTAAATCTATTTGTCTTGTGAAGGATTGGCATTAACATGTATCAATTTTAATTATTTCAACGGTGTATTTTAAGAAATCTTTTTGGAAATAAGCTACTTTAGGCTTTTCGTTCCTTTTCCAGATGATATGAATATGACTGGGTATAATTAGGAAGAAGCGATAAATTTTTACTCTTTCATTTTCGAAAAAAAATTTAAACTGTCGATCATGATTTATTTGTATTAGTTGGACTGTAATTGCTTCTTCCACCTTAGATTTGCGGCGGTGAAAAATTAGATATATTATTAATTATCAAGTGCTTATATATTTTTTGGTCGCTATTGCAATTTTGCTGTCACTTGTGTTGTTGGATCATGAGTTTCAGCGTGAAAGCCTTTAAGAGCCTAAATATAATTTGCATCATCATTCCCTTATGGTCAGTAATGTTTTAAATAAATTTACTTAATACAAATCTATTAAACTTATATTGTGTTTATAAAATATAAATTCTTCAAACATGTAAAAAAAATTAACACAATTCAGATTTTTAGAAAATTAGTTACCAATGGATGGAATCTGATGGGGAGTGCAGGAAAATATTTTCTTACCATGAGTCTGGTCGTATCAATCGACCAAAACGTAATTTGTGAATAAAAAAGAATATTTCGTCAATTAAAAAACTCATTTTATCTTCATTGAAAATTGCAGTTTTGGAAGTGAACTACAATATGCTAGTTTTAATCAAGTTTGGTATGACCGATGAATAAACAAAATACGCTTTTTATTTACTCATATAAAATTGGTTATTGGCAGGGGTTTATCCATCTATTTTCAAGATACTTTTTAAAAATATTTAGATAAATAATATTGAATCTAATATTAACCCACAAAAAAAGCGTCTCCTTTCGAGAGACGCTTTTTGATATATATTTAAGGTAAATATTAGTCAACAATTTCTGTTACCTGACCAGCACCTACTGTACGACCACCCTCACGGATAGCGAAACGAAGTCCTTTGTCCATTGCAACTTTGTTCAATAAAGTTACATCAATTGTTAAGTTATCACCAGGCATACACATTTCAACACCCGCTGGCAACATGATTTCTCCTGTTACGTCTGTTGTACGGAAATAGAATTGTGGACGATATTTGTTAAAGAATGGTGTATGACGACCACCTTCTTCTTTCGATAAGATATAAACCTCTGCTTTGAATTTTGTATGTGGTTTTACTGAACCTGGCTTACAAATAACCATACCACGACGGATAGATTCTTTGTCAATACCACGTAATAATAAACCTACGTTATCACCAGCTTCACCACGGTCAAGGATTTTACGGAACATCTCAACACCAGTAACTACTGATTTTAAGCCTTCAGCACCCATACCTAGAATATCTACTGCTTCACCTGAGTTAATAATCCCTGTTTCAATACGACCTGTTGCAACAGTACCACGACCTGTAATCGAGAATACATCTTCAACTGGCATCAAGAACGGCTTGTCAGTTGCACGAGCAGGAAGTGGAATCCAGTTATCTACTGCATCCATCAACTCGTCTATTTTACTTACCCATTTAGCATCTCCGTTCAATCCACCTAAAGCTGAACCTTGAATTACTGGAATGTTATCGCCATCAAAGTTATAGAAAGATAACAATTCACGGATTTCCATTTCTACTAATTCCAATAATTCTGGATCGTCAACTAAATCGACTTTGTTCATGAAAACAACCAATTGAGGCACACCAACCTGACGAGCCAAAAGTATGTGTTCACGAGTTTGTGGCATTGGACCGTCAGTCGCAGCAACCACAATGATAGCACCGTCCATTTGGGCAGCACCTGTAACCATATTTTTCACGTAATCAGCGTGACCAGGACAGTCAACGTGAGCGTAGTGTCGGTTTAAAGTTGAATATTCTACGTGAGCTGTGTTGATGGTGATACCACGCTCTTTTTCTTCTGGAGCTGAGTCAATTGAAGAGAAGTCTTTTTTCTCCGCAAGGCCTTTCTCTGACAATACCTTTGTAATTGCCGCTGTTAATGTAGTTTTACCGTGGTCAACGTGACCGATTGTACCAATGTTTACGTGGGGTTTACTACGGTCAAAATTTTCCTTTGCCATGATATTTAGTTCTTAATTTGTTTTTATTAAAAGAATGAAAAAATTTTACTTTCAATTTGAAAATTTGAAAATAGAATGATTAGAAAATTAATTGCCCAATTTCCTAATCCACACATCCCCAAATACCCAGAGCCTTTGAGCAGAATCGGACTGCCGACCTCTTCCTTACCAAGGAAGTGCTCTACCACTGAGCTACAAAGGCAAATGCCTTAAAACTATAAATGGTTAATTATTAACAGTTCTTAGCTAAACTAATAACTACTAACCAATTAACAACTAACCATGTGTCATAGTTCCTGATTGGAGCGGGAGACGAGGCTCGAACTCGCCACCTATAGCTTGGAAGGCTATCGCTC
>JBBAKZ010000296.1:0-4256 GCA_040403275.1 Arcicella sp.
TTTTGCCATTCATTGTTGGAGATTCTTACTAATGTTACCAGCTTTAAATCAATTTTACTTACTTCAAAACTTCCCTTGCAATTACCATTTTCTGAATTTCGGAAGTACCTTCATAAATCTGCGTAATTTTGGCATCACGCATTAATCTTTCTACGTGAAATTCCTTCACAAAACCATATCCGCCGTGAACTTGTACTGCCTCAACGGTTGTTTCCATTGCCACTTGCGAACAAAATAACTTTGCCATAGCCGCTGATTTTACATAATCACGGTGGTTGTCTTTGTCCAAAGCGGCCTTAAAACACAACAAGCGAGCGGCTTCGATTGAAGTTGCCATGTCAGAAAGTTTAAATTGAATGGCCTGATGTTCGCAGATTGGTTTACCAAAAGACTTTCTTTCTTTTGAGTATTTTACCGCCAATTCGTAGGCTCCTGAAGCAATGCCCAATGCCTGCGCTGCAATGCCAATTCGTCCACCATTGAGGGTTGTCATGGCAAATTTAAACCCAAATCCGTCCGCTCCAATTCTGTTTTCTTTCGGTACTTTTACATCCGTAAACATTAATGAATGCGTATCAGAGCCACGGATTCCCAATTTTCTTTCCTTTTTTCCAATCTGAAAACCTGCCATTCCTTTTTCTACAATCAGGCAATTAATTCCTTTGTGTCCCAACTGTGGATGGGTTTGGGCAATTACTAGATAAACCTCCGCCCGTCCGCCGTTAGTAATCCAGTTTTTTGTTCCGTTTAACAAATAATAATCTCCCATATCTTCTGCGGTTGTTTGTTGGGACGTGGCATCCGAACCAGCTTCGGGTTCAGATAAAGCAAAAGCCCCTACTATTTTTCCACTTGCTAAGGGCACCAGATACTTTTGTTTTTGTTCTTCCGTTCCGTATTGCTCCAATCCATAACAAACCAAGGAATTATTGACCGATACAATCACCGAAGCCGAAGCATCCACTTTGGAAAGTTCTTCCATTGCCAATACATACGACACGGTATCCATACCTCCGCCCCCGTATTCTGGCGAAACCATCATGCCCAAAAAACCTAATTCACCCATTTTACGAACCAATTCTTCAGGAAAAAATTCGTTATCATCACGGTCAATCACACCGGGCAATAATTCCGTCTGGGCAAAATCACGAGCAGCTTGTTGAACTGCCAAGTGTTCTTCAGTTAAATCAAGGTTCAAACTTTCTAATTTCATCGTAAAATTGATTAAGGGTGAACGGTGAAAGGTAAATAGTAAGCAAATTAATCGGTGTGTAAATTAACCTAAAAATTCGTGTACCTTTTACCGTGTACCCTTCACCGTAAATTAAGTTTTCAAATATACATAAATAGTATGCTTGCATAACAATTTTGTATAATTTTTTTAAAATATTGTATATTGCGTACCTGAAATTTGATTTAAAATTAGGAAAAAAGAGTTTATATTTTATTTTACCAAAACGACAACATGAAAATACAATTTCACGGGGCGGCCCAACAAGTTACGGGTTCAAAACATTTAATAATTACTGAAAAAGGCACAAAAATTTTATTGGATTGTGGTTTATTTCAAGGCATAAATACCCAAGACCTCAATCAGAATTTTGCCTTCAATCCCGCTGAAATTGATTACGTAGTTATCTCGCACGCTCACATAGACCACACTGGATTATTGCCAAGATTGGTTGGAAAAGGATATTCAGGGAAGATTTTTTGTACTTCCGCTACGAAAGACTTGTGCTCAATTCTGTTGGGGGATTCTGCCCGAATTCAAGAAAGTGATTTGGAGAGAATTAATAAAAGACGCATAAAAAGAAACGAGCCTATCTTAGAAAATTTATATTCACAAGCAGATGTTGAAAAGACCTTGAGCCTGATGGAAGCGGTTAATTTTAGAGAGATTTTTTGGCTGAATGATGAAGTAAGTGTGTATTTTACCGATACTGGACATATTTTAGGTTCTGCGGCAATTTCGTTAACGATTAAAGAAAATGACAAAGAAATTAAACTGTTTTTCTCGGGAGATATTGGTCGTCCGAATGATAAAATTTTAAAATCTCCCGAGGCTTTTCCTCAAGCTGATTATATCATTTGTGAATCAACTTACGGCTCAAAATTACACGAAACAGAATTGGATGTAAAGGCTCATTTATTGGATATTGTCCAAAAAATTTGCGTTGAAAAGAAAGGAAAGCTCTTAATTCCCGCCTTTTCAATCGACCGTACCCAAGAATTAGTGTATGCGCTCGATCAGTTACAAAATGAGGGAAAATTGCCTAAAATAAAGGTTTTTGTGGATTCTCCTTTATCGGTAAATGCTACCCAAATTATGAAAAATCATCCCGAATGTTTTAATCCCGAAGTATTAGTATATTTAAAACACGGGGATGGGGATGCCTTTGGTTTTCCGAATTTATATTATGTTTCGGCAACGGAAGATTCAAAGAAATTAAATGCCATTCAAGAGCCTTGTATCATCATTTCAGCCTCTGGAATGGCAGAAGCGGGGCGAATAAAACACCACATTGCCAATAACGTAGAAGACCCAAATTGTGCGGTGCTTTTGGTAGGATATACCACGCCAGAGAGTTTAGGTGGACAACTCAAAGCGGGTAATAAAACGGTATATATTTTTGGGAAAGAATTTAAGGTAAATGCGCAAGTATTTGTCATGGATTCGTTCTCGGCTCATGCGGATTACCAAGAAATAATACAATTTTTATCATGTCAGGATAAATCAAAGGTAAAGCAAATATTTTTAGTTCATGGAGATTATGAAATACAGAAAATTTTTAGTGAAAAATTACTGAATGAAGGGTATGCGAATGTTTACATTCCTGCGCATCAAGAGGAGGTTGTTTTATAGACACTTATATCATCATTCACCTCCGTCTTTCCTTGATTTAAGAAAGGCTGAGGTTTTTTTGCGTACCTTTGCCGTTACATTAAGCGAATAAAAATTATGACTTTCGAGGATTTTGATCTGAATCGACAACTACTAAATGCCATTGAAGAGGCTGGTTATCAAGCACCTACGCCTATTCAAGAGCAAGCAATTCCGCTGGTAATGAATGGTCATGACGTGTTGGGGATTGCCCAAACGGGAACGGGAAAAACGGCCGCTTATCTCCTCCCAATTTTGATGAAAGTCAAATATGCCCAAGGAACGGATATGCGGGTACTAATACTTGCCCCAACTCGGGAGCTGGTGATGCAGATTGATAAAGCCGTTACCGATTTAGCAAAATATACCGACATCCGCCACGTGGCTCTTTACGGCGGCTTAGGACCTAAAACACAAATTGAAACCCTTCAAAAAGGCATTGATATCGTCGTGGCAACGCCTGGGAGATTCATGGATATTTATCTAAAAGGTGAAATTCCAGTGAAAGAATTGAAAACCTTGGTTTTGGATGAAGCGGATAAGATGATGGACATGGGTTTTATGCCCCAAATTCGGAAGATTTTGGAAGTAATTCCTTCCAAAAAACGACAGAATTTATTGTTTTCTGCAACCTTTCCTGAACGGGTTGAAAAACTGTCTTTCGAGTTCCTTGAATTTCCGCATAAAGTTGAAGTCTCGCCCCAAGCCACCACGGCAAGCATGGTGAAACAAAGTTTGTACGTAGTGCCAAATTTCATGACAAAAATTAATCTTTTGGGAATGCTCATGCGTGACCACGAGCGATTTAACCGAACCATTATTTTTTGTAGAAGTAAGGAATTTGCGGATAATATTTTTAAGTATTTAGGGCGAAAAGTAGTCGGCGAAAACAAGATTCGGGTTATCCACGCCAACAAGGGGCAGAACACCAGAATCAACTCAATGGAAGATTTTAAAGAAGGGAATATTCAAGTATTGGTGGCAACCGATGTGGCGTCCAGAGGTATTGATATTGAGGCAGTTAGTCATGTAATTAACTTTGATGTACCTTTGATTTATGAAGACTACGTGCACAGAATTGGCCGAACTGGAAGAGCGAATCTGTCGGGTGAAGCCATCACGTTTATGACTGAGGCGGAGGAATACCACATTGGGAAAATTGAGAAAATTATCAAGCAGCAGATTCCTCGGGAAGCCTTGCCTGCCGACTTAGAAATCCTACAAACGCCTTTCGTTGAAAAGCAAATTATGCTCCGTGAAATTGATGAGCAACGACGTAAAGAAGACCCCGATTTTAAAGGTGCTTTTCACGAGAAAAAGGACTTTAAAGTAAAGGCAAAGCAGAAAGAAATATCTCAGAAAAAACAAATAATTG
>JBBAKZ010000297.1:0-4242 GCA_040403275.1 Arcicella sp.
GGTTCGTCACGGTTACGGAGTGATCACGGGCGGAGGTCCTGGAATTATGGAAGCGGGGAATAAAGGGGCAAAATTGCAAGGTGGAAAATCGGTGGGATTGAACATTGATTTACCCTTTGAACAAAAGCCCAATGATTATATAGATAGAGATAAAAGTATCGATTTTGATTACTTTTTTGTGCGTAAAGTAATGTTCGTAAAATACTCGCAAGGCTTTATTATTATGCCCGGTGGGTTTGGAACATTGGATGAAATGTTTGAGTCATTAACCTTGATGCAAACCAAGAAAATTGCCCGTTTCCCCGTGGTTTTGGTTGGGAAGAACTATTGGGGAGGTTTATTTGAATGGGTTAAACAAACCATGCTCGACCAAGGATATATTGGTGCCGACGATTTGAATTTAGTAGCCTTAGTAGATACGCCAACGGAGGCCGTAAAAGTAATTGATGATTTTTATGCCAAGTATTTATTAAAGCCCAATTTTTAAGAATAGCGATTTGTATTTAGTGAAAACCGTTGTCAAGATTGATTTTATCATTTCTGACAACGGTTTTTTTGTAAAGAAATACCTAACACTTTCATTTGTAGAATCGTTTTTTATTCTTAAGTCTTGCAGCGTCCATTTAATAACATAAAAAAGGTTTAGGCTCATCAGCTTGAACCTTTGTTGTTTGATAAATCCTTGATTCTTTGTAGGTTTGAATATAAATGCAAACTTGATTTATGAAAAAGGCACCAAATGGCTGGATTATTTTAACACTAATCTTGACAATAACCCATGGTTTTGCTCAACGAAAAGTTATTATCCAAAATCCCAATGAGGCCCAAGTTATTGGACGTGAAATTGAGATTTTTGAAGACAAAACAGCCTCTTTAAATTTTGAAGAAGTACATAAACGTTCGGATATCGACGCTCGTTTTACGCAAAGTATTCAACCAAATCCTAATTTTGGGGTAACTTCTTCCGTTGTTTGGGCCAGATTTACCTTGCAAAATAAATCTTCCCAAAAATTGTACCTCGAAATCTCCGAACCCGTTATTGATTCAATTGATGTTTACAGAATTGATGTAAATAATAAAATAACTCACAAAAAATCAGGCGTTTACGTACCTGTTTCAAAACGAGATTTTCATACTAATTTTTATTTATTCGACCTTAATCTCAATTCAGAACAAACCTGTACTTATTATATTCGTTTCCAAAATTCCTTGCCTATGCTTTTTCCCATGCGAGTTGCCCCGCTGAAAGTATATTTTGAAGACAACCATCCCAAAGATTTGATGCAGGGTATTTATTTAGGAATTATGCTGATCATGGCTATTTTTAATTTTTTTATTTATTTCACCGTCCGCAGTAAAGAATACATTTATTACGTGATTTACGTTTTCTCATTTGCCTGTTTTTTTGCGTATAATAAAGGAATTGGGCACGAATTTGTTTGGAATAATGTACTTTGGTTTAATCGCATAACGCCCATTTTTATCTCCTCGGGTGTATCGTTCGGCTTATTATTCGCCAATACTTTTCTGGATGCCGAACGCTACTTTCCTGCTTCTAAAAAAATTACAAAAGCACTCATTGGTTTAATCGTAATTTGTCTAGTAAGCCATTGGATTGGCCTAGGTTCTCTGAGTATTACCTTATTACATTTCGTTGCATTTTTTATTGTTATTTATGTATTGATGATTGCCACGTTTGTGTGGTTGGAAGGCTCGCAAACGGCACTATTTTTCCTGATTGCTTGGTCGGTTTTTTTAGTAGGTGCATTGATTTTTATTATGCAATTATCCAATATTTTGCCAAGCGATAATTTTACTAGAAATGCGCTGCAAGTAGGTTCTGCCTTAGAAGTGGTGTTACTTTCCTTCGCTTTAGCGTATCGGATTAATAGGGATAGAAAAGAAAGAACCCAGTATCAAGCGGAGGTAATTCGACAATTACAAACCAATGAACAAATGAGAAGTCGCATTGCAAGAGATTTGCACGATGATATTGGCTCAACCTTGAGTAGTATCGGAATTTTGAGTCAAGTGGTTGAAAATCAGATGGGTGAAAACTCTGCTTCGGTGAAAGATATGGTTCGTAAAATCGGTGAAAGTTCACAGAAAGTACAGCGTTCTTTGAGTGATATTGTCTGGACGACTAAGCAAACCGAAGATAATTTTGATCATGTTTTGGTGAAAATGAAAGAATTTACTTCCGAAATGTTAGAAATAAAAGATATATGCTATCGCTTTAATTCCGACAATCTTCCCGAGGTAAAGCTCTCACCCTCAAAGCAATACAATTTTTATTTAATCTTTAAAGAAGCCATCAACAACATTGTAAAATATTCAAATGCTGATGAAGTAACCATTGATTTGAACCGACAAGGAGATATGCTTATGCTAAATATTACTGACAACGGCATTGGATTTGACGAAAATAATATCAAAACGGAACGGGCAATGGTTTGGGCAATATGCGCAAGCGTGCTGAGAGTTTGGGCGGAGAAATCGAAATTCATTCTAAAAGAATGGAAGGAACTACTATTAGGTTGAAAATTCCTGTGGAGGGGTGAAATTATAAATTGTATTTTTATCATTTTTCCAAAAATAATCTAATTAAAGATAGGAATAATCTCATAATAAAAATGGCTTTTATCCCTTGATTTACAACAACTTAGCCTTTAAAATGACAAATAATACTTCCAAATTAATTCTTGATTATTTTTTCCTTCAAATAGCACTTTTCTAAGAAAATATCCGTACCTTTGCACCCTGATTTTTATCGTTAGTTATCAGTTTATAAGTCATTGGTTATTAGTTAATGAATGTTTGTTCCTTTCTACTACGCCCTGCGTTGAAAGTGTTTCTAATCTTCTCACAACAATTACTAATTACCAGTTACTAATAACTAATTATCAGTTACTAATAACAAATTACATTTCATGGAAAGCATCCGTAACATTGCCATTATCGCCCACGTTGACCACGGTAAAACTACCCTTGTCGATAAAATCATCCACGCCTCAAAGTTATTTCGTGATAACCAAGAATTCGGAGATTTAATCCTCGACAGCAACGATTTAGAGCGTGAACGTGGTATCACAATCGTTTCAAAAAACGTATCCGTTCGCTATAAAGGCGTAAAAATTAATATTATTGATACACCGGGTCACTCCGACTTCGGGGGTGAAGTTGAGCGTGTATTGAAATTGGCTGATGGTGTTTGCCTTTTGGTAGATGCTTTTGAAGGGCCAATGCCACAAACTCGTTTTGTATTAGGAAAAGCACTTGATTTAGGATTGAAACCAATCGTAATTATCAATAAAGTAGATAAAGAAAACTGTCGTCCTGACGAAGTACATGAGCAAGTTTTTGACTTAATGTTCAACTTAGGAGCAACGGAAGACCAATTAGATTTCCAAACGCTTTACGGTTCGTCTAAACAAGGATGGATGAGTACAGATTGGAAACGCCAAACGGAAGATATTACTGAATTATTGGACGTAATTATCGCTAGCATTCCTCCAGCAGCCACCAACGAAGGTATTCCACAGATGCAAATTACCTCATTGGATTATTCTTCTTTCGTTGGCCGTATCGCCATCGGTCGTGTGCACCGTGGAACTTTCAAAGAAGGGATGCAAGTCGCTCTAATGAAAGCAGATGGTTCGGTAAAAAGAATGAAAATCAAGGAACTTCAAATATTTGAAGGTCTTGGAAGAGTAAAAGTAGCTGAAGTTTCTTCAGGAGAAATTTGTGCGATGACAGGTATCGAAGATTTTGAAATCGGTGATACCGTTACCGATTATGAAACACCAGAAGCATTGCCAAGAATCTCGATTGATGAGCCAACCATGAATATGTTGTTTACCATCAATAATTCACCATTCTACGGTAAAGAAGGTAAATTTGTAACCTCTCGTCACTTGCGTGATCGTTTGTTCAAAGAAACGGAGAAAAACCTAGCCTTGAAAGTGCAAACAACGGGTTCTGAAGATAAATTCTTAGTATTCGGTCGTGGAATTCTTCACTTGTCGGTTCTCATTGAAACGATGCGTCGTGAAGGATATGAACTACAAGTTGGACAGCCACAAGTAATTTTCAAAGAGGGTGAAAACGGCGAGCGTTTAGAGCCAGTTGAAATCTTAGTCGTTGACGTTCCAGAAGAATCAGCGGGTAAAGTGATTGAAATTGCCACGCAAGGAAAAGGAGAATTGTTGATTATGGAACCTAAAGGTGACCTTCAACATTTAG
>JBBAKZ010000298.1:0-4236 GCA_040403275.1 Arcicella sp.
CACAGTTACGGAGCTTTTATGACCGCAAATTTATTGGCCCATTCCAAATTATTCAAGGCTGGAATTGCCCGCAGTGGTGCGTATAACCGTTCGTTAACTCCTTTTGGTTTTCAAAATGAAGAGCGTACTTACTGGCAAGCACCCGAATTATACGCAAAAATGAGTCCATTCAGTTATGCCAATCAGATTAAAACGCCTTTGTTGATGATTCATGGTGAAGCGGATAATAATCCCGGCACTTTCCCAATTCAAAGTGAGCGTTTATACAATGCCATTAAAGGACACGGCGGTACAGTCCGATTTGTGCAATTGCCTTATGAAAGTCATGGATATACTGGCAAAGAAAATATTTTGCACATGCTTTGGGAACAAAATGCGTGGTTGGAAAAATATGTGAAGAATAGTAAAATCCGTTAAGAACAATTCAATTGGATAATTAAGTTTGTTTAATTATCCGATTTTATTTAAAATCGAATATATATTTAAAATTCTTGATAATGAATAATAAAATTCTTCTCTTTATTTTGCTTAATTTGACCGTGCTTCAAATGAATTTTAGCCAAAGCGGCATGAACAATACTACCAAAGATGCGTTGAACAATCTGTCTGGATCTCAAAAAATCAATGCTAACTCTGTCATATATGGTGTTCCTACGGCTCCTTCTGAGGTGATTGGTGACTTTTTCTATGACTCAACCTTTGTAGAATCGAAAGTAGTTTTGGTGGGCGATAAAACCGTGTATGAAACATTTGCAAGGTTTGATATAAAAAATGATGTTTTAGAAATCCGGTCTTTTGGTGGAAACCGATGGGTTGATGGAGATAAAATTAGTTTTTTTACGTTAAATCAAAAAAACTCCTTGAATCCAATCCTCTTCCTAAACATGAAAAATTTTATTTGTGATGAAGCGAAGAAAAATGGTTTTTTTGAGGTTTTACAGGAAGGAAAAGGCTTGATTCTTGCATATACAAAGTTAACTATTAGAAAACCAACCTACGTTCCTGCGTTAGGAACAGGTGATTTGAATTCTAAAGTTATAAGAGAAGTAGAGTATTTTTATGCTATAGACAGCAAAGCTACGAAAATTTCGAACTCAAAAAAGAGCATGATTGCTATTTTTGGAGACAAAAAAGATGATGTTGCCAAGTTTATTTCTCAGAATGATCTGGATTTAAAATCAAGATACGGATTAATTAAACTTTTCAATTATTATGAATCCCTTAAATGAATTCCCTAATTTTGTTACTTAATCAAAAACAAAAGTATGGATATCAGAGATAGCAACGGAAATATACTGAGTGAAGGCGATTCTGTAACATTAATCAAAGACTTGAAAGTAAGAGGTTCTTCATCAGTGATTAAAAGAGGAACGGTTGTAAAAAATATTCGCTTAACCGACGATGAAGGCGAAGTAGAAGGCAAAGTGGAAAAGACAGTAATGGTTTTGAAAACTGAGTTTTTAAAGAAAGTTTAAGCCAATTTCTATTGTTTTTAAAATCAAAAAAGATGTCAAACAACGATATATTCAAAAAACTCAGAGTAGCCTTAAGTCTTCGAAATGATGACATTATTGAGATTACAAAATTGGTAGGATTCACTGTAACAAAAGGTGAATTAGGCGATATTTTTAGAGCCGAAGACCATCCCAATTTTAAAAAATGCGGTGACCAGATTTTGCGTAATTTCTTGAATGGATTGGTAATTCACATGCGAGGAACAAGAGAAGAGAAAGAAATTATTTAAAATAATGGTCAATTATCAATATTCAAACGTCTGGTCGTCAGTCACTTGAACATTGATGATTGAAGATTATTAATTTCAATAAAATGCTTCTCCAACCTTAAAAATATCTTCAAAAGTATTGTATAAAGGCACTGGTGAAAGTCGTATAACGTCAGGTTCTCGCCAGTCGCCAATGATGTGGTTTTTGATGAGTTTATCGAATAATGCTTTACCATTTTTTTCTACTAAAATGGATAATTGACAACCCGATTCTTCGGCATTTTTAGGGGTAATAATGTTTAGAATATTATGATTTTTTTGATTATATTCTTCGAGAATAAATCGTAAATATTCGGTAAGTTTTATGCTTTTATTTCTAAGGTTTTCCATGCCCGCCTTCTCCGTAATTTCTAAGGCTGACCTATGACACGCCATCGCTAAAATTGTGGGAGTACTGAGTTGCCAACCGTCTGCCCCTTGCATGGGGACGAAACCCTTTTGCATCTTAAAACGAGTGGTTTGTTCATAGCCCCACCAACCCGCAAGTCGCTGTAAATCAGATTGATGATGTTTTTCGTGGACAAAAATACCCGAAACGCCCCCCATACCTGAATTTAAGTATTTATAGGAACACCAAACGGCAAAATCAACCTTCCAATCGTGCAAATTTAACAAAACATTTCCTACACAATGAGCCAAATCAAACCCAACTTTTGCCCCAAGGGATTGGGCTTTTTGAGTAATCGTTTTCATATCAAAAACTTGCCCAGAATAATAATTAATTCCGCCCATCACCACCAAAGCCAGTGAATCCTTATTTTCCTCAATTTTCTGTAAAATATCTTCGGTTCGGAGGGTAAATTCGCCGTCTCTCGGGAAGACTTCAATCAGGGCTTCATCAGGATTAATTCCTCTAAATTTCAAGTGCGTTTCAAAGGCGTATTGATCGGATGGAAATGCACCACCTTCAGTCAAAATTTTGTAGCGTAGTGTTGTAGGTTGGTAAAATGAAACCATCATTAAATGTAAATTGACGGTCAGATTATTCATCACTGTAACTTCCGAAGGCTTCCCTCCTACTATTTTTGCCAACGGTTCTTTGAGATGTTGAAGGTAATTTATCCAATTATCTTCGCCTTCAAACCAACCTTCAACGCCCAAGTTTTGCCATTTATCTAACTCATTATCAAGGTATTGGCGAACGGATTTTGGTTGTAATCCCAGAGAATTTCCACACAAATAAATCTGTTGTTTTCCCTCGTGTACGGGCAGATGAAAGAGATTTTTGAACTCCTTTAAATTATCTTCTTGGTCAAGTTGCTGGGCGTGTTGGAGGGTATTTTGGTAGGTCATTTGTTTGGGTTGATGATTTCGTACAAAACTACTGATAAAGGCAAGATGTTCAAAGTGATTTTAATTGAAAACTCGCCACAAATTCTTTAGGTTTATCGGGCGTGAGAATAATTTTCTTTTTATCTTTTGTTTCCACTAAAACGAAGTTATTTTTTCGGGTTACGTACCAAGTCATGTTGCCCAAAGTAGCATTCCAAAATTTACCAAAACTTCCAAAGAAACCGCCCACACCGAAGGTTCGAAGGCTATTTTTTACTTGGGATTCTTCAATTTCTTGTACGGATTGAATATTATTTCTTTCAATTTCAACATTACCTAACATTCTGTTAATCAATAATTTATCAGCCGAAACGGAATAATTATTCGGGCGTAAAAGATATACGATTATGAAAGCAATTATTGGTAAAATTGCCAATGACATAGCGGTATTTCTTTCGTTATCTGGGGTTAAGAAAAAGGCTATTAATAAAATCACATCTAAAATTATCGCTATAATCGCAGTAGTAATTTTATTAAATTTATCTAAGGAAGTAGTGAAAGTTGTCATGGTTTCAGGGAGTTTATGTTGTTGGTATAAATGTAAGGGAAAAAGGCTAAACATTAAATCGAATTTTAAACCATGAAAAACGCAGATTCAAACAGAAAAAAATCTTCGTAAATCTGCGTTCCCAAGCACCTGCCTCATCTACGTGCCATCAAACCCCTACAAAGCCCCACCAATAATTTCCTCCACCACAGTCGGGTCGAGTAAAGTAGAAGTATCACCAATATTTGAAGTTTCGCCCTCGGCAACTTTTCTTAAAATTCTACGCATAATTTTGCCAGAACGGGTTTTTGGTAAACCACTCACAAACTGAATTTTATCAGGTTTGGCAATCGGTCCAATTAGACGAGTCACGGTTGCCAAAATGTCTTTACGAATCAAATCTTTATCTTCCATTTGTTTATCACAAATCACGTAGGCATAAATTCCTTGTCCTTTGATGTCGTGAGGATAACCCACCACGGCAGACTCAATTACGCCCAAGTGCATATTAATGGCATTTTCAACTTCAGCCGTACCAATTCTATGTCCCGAAACGTTCATGACATCATCAACTCTACCCGTAATTCTGTAATAGCCATCCTCGTCACGCATACAACCGTCACCCGTGAAATAT
>JBBAKZ010000299.1:0-4232 GCA_040403275.1 Arcicella sp.
ATGGTATTTTTAATGCTCAAATTGAAATATTCTTTGAATAACCAAAAACCCGGGTCATTCACGTGCGAAAACATTAAACTTCCGGAACCAATTGCCAACACCATCAACTCAGGATTTACGCCCGTTTGCTGAACCATTGGCGCAATAATGCCTGCCGTCGTGAGTCCTGCCACGGTGGCTGAACCCACACATATACGGATAACTGCCGCTGCTAACCATCCGATAATCAAAGGGTTAAGTGGAAGACCTTTCAAAATTTCCGCAATTTCGTTACTTACGCCGCTTTCAATTAATACTTGTTTTAAAGCCCCCGCACCACCAATTATCAGGATAATCATTGAAACATCTTTAACGGCATGGGTATAATAATCCATGATTTTTTTCATCGTAAAACCCATCTTTATGCCAAGCGTAAATGTGGCAACTGTTACCGAAATAAGCATCACAATTTGTGGGTCACTGATGAAAGTGGTAAATGATTTTAGCGCCGGAATTCCTTCGGTATAAATGGCTAAAATAGTTGTAAAAGCCAAAAGAAAAACGGGTAACAGTGCCGTTAGAAAACTGTTTAATGTGCTAGGTAATTGTGCTTCGGCAAGCGTTTCATTTTGGAATGTTTTTAAGGGAACTGAAGGAATTTTTTTTAACGTTGTGGCAAAAAGTGGTCCACCAATAATGATGGCTGGAATGGCAATGGCAAAACCATACAACAAAGTAATGCCCATATTTGCTTGAAACTGAGCCACCAATGCCGCAGGTGAAGGATGCGGAGGCAAAAATCCGTGTGCAACCGACAGCGAAGCCAACATTGGAAGACCAACGTACACAGCTGGAAGTTTATATTGATTAACGACCGAAAAAATAAGGGGTATCATTAATACAAAACCGACATTATAAAATAGTGGGATCCCAATAATAAAACCCGTAAAAACTAAGCCCCAATGAATGTTTTTTTCTCCAAAAATCCCCATCATTACGGAGGCAATTCGCTGAGCTGCTCCACTTTCGGCTACTATTTTTCCCAACATGGCCCCTAAAACAACCACAATTACCAAGGAACCCAACATATCGCCAATGCCCTTTTGAAGCGATTTACCGATATTTTCGAGCGGAATTCCGGTAAAATTTCCCGCAACAATGGAAACTACCAAAAAAGCCAAAAAGGGATTTATTTTCCCCCAAGTAATTAATAAAACTAAAAGTCCGATACAGAGGGCAATGGTTAGTAAGGTCATTTTGGATTAGGATTAATTGGTCTATTTATGTTGAATGTTTTACCGCAATTTAACGTTCTCCAAGTGCCTCGTTGCGTCTCTTTTGTTCTTTTTATCTAAATTTTTCTGTAAAGCAGCCGTCAAATCAATGCCTGTTTGATTGGCAAGACATATCAAAACGAACAAAACATCCGCCATTTCATCCCCTAAATCTTTATTTTTATCGGACTCTTTTTCTGACTGTTCTCCGTATCTTCGAGCAATAATTCTGGCAACTTCCCCGACTTCTTCCGTGAGCATGGCCATATTTGTTAATTCGTTAAAATACCGCACGCCAATGGTTTTAATCCATCCATCCACGGTTTTTTGGGCTTCTTCTATCGTCATTTTGGTTGATTGTTTTGCTAAAATAACTGCCCATAAAACCGCCAAATAAACAAGGCAAGGGCGAAATGTACGTAATAAATTGAAATAGAGTAAATTTGACCGGAATAATTCCCATCCACTGACAGAAGAAAAATCCGACAAAAATTCCTACAATTAATTGTAAAGCCGAAATCCAACCCTTTTTTGGTTGTAAATACCCTAAAATTAAAGCAAAAATAAAGATAAATAAAAGTGGAATATGTACCACATCACTGTAAAGACTTATCGCAATAATTATCCCAGTGAAAAGAAAGGCTAAAAGTGTGTTGCGAATCATATTTTATTTTTGGAATCCAAGATTATCGTTACTGGCCCGTCATTAACCAAATTAATTTTCATATCTGCCCCGAATTCGCCCATTTGAATTGGTTTCCCTAAATCTTTTTCTAATTGGAAAATCATTTTTTCGTACAAAGGAATCGCCATTTCGGGACGAGAAGCTTCGATAAAACTTGGTCGATTGCCTTTTTTGGTACTGGCATGAAGTGTAAATTGACTAATCAGTAAAATATTTCCGTTAATGGCCGATAAATCCAAATTCATTTTTCCCTCCTCATCGGAAAAAATTCTCATACCGACAATTTTCTTGGAAAGCCATTCGACATCTTCTTGCGTATCGGTATGTGTAAGGCCCAAAAGAACGAGAAAACCCATTTGAATTTCTCCTTTAATGGTACCTTTTATTTTAACGGAAGCTTCGGATACTCTTTGTATGACTGCAATCATAAAATGTTTGGACAGGTTTCTAACTCAATTTCGTTTAGTTAAGGAATTTATTTATGGGCAAAATTCACCAAAGTTTAAAACTTTTGTGAAGTTATTTGGCGTTTTTAAATGAAATTGGGTTTCCAACCTATCGGTATGTCAACGAAACAGGTTTGAAAATTCTCACATCAATAAATAAACAATTAATAAATATACACCGTAACCCAAAAGGTCGTTCGTAATGGTGATAAATGGACCCGAAGCAATAGCTGGATTAATATTAAATTTATTGAGAATTAAAGGCGTAATCGTCCCCATTAAGGAAGCCAACATTACGATTGAAAATATGGATAACGAAACGGTCAAGGATAAGACAACATCAATGCTGCCAATGAGTAAGGAACCTCCAAATGCAAAGATGCCAGCGATAAAAGCATTGAACAAGGCTACTTTTATTACCTTCAAAAGTCGTTCCCCCAAGGGTGTGTCAATACCCGATTTGTCCGATAAACTTTGTACGATGATTGAGGACGATTGAATGCCAACATTGCCGCCCGTTGAACCAATCAGGGGAATAAAAAAAGCAAGGGCAGGAATTGCTTTTAACAAATCATCATAGTTGGCAATCAATTTTGCCGCCAAAAAGCTGCCGCACATTCCCCCAATCAACCAAGGCAAACGTGAGCGAACCAATCGCCAAACGCTGTCATCCTCCTCCACATCTTCGGAAATACCCGTCATGGCTTGCGCATCTTCTTGGGCGGATTCCGTAATAAAATCCACGACATCATCAATCGTAATTCTACCCAATAATCTACCTTGAATATTCACCACGGGCACGGCATCAAGGTCATATTTTTGCATCACATCGGCTACTTCTTCACCAGTGGCCGTAGTTTTTACAGAAACAATGTCATCAGAATAAATATCGGCAATTTTAGAACCTTTTTTTGCTAAAATAATCTTCTTCAAAGACACCCTCCCTTGAAGAATAATCTCGTCATCAACCACATAAACGGCATTCACATTCTCAACGTCTTCGGCTTGCCTTCTAATCTCCTCAACGCACTCAGTTACCGACTGTTTAATGTTGATTTTAATTAATTCTTTCTGCATCAAACCGCCCGCTGAATCTTCGTCATAGTGCATTAAATCGTTTACGAAACGAGCCTGTTCTTTATCCTTCAGCAAGCCAATAATATCTTCAGAAATATCTTTAGGTTGCTCATTAAGAATGTCAACGGCATCGTCAGAATCCAATAAATCAACGTATTCCGCAATTTCATGCGCCGTAAAATTTTTGAGAAACTTTTTACGATCATCCGCATCAAGATTGGTAATGATTTCTGCCCCTAATTTTTTATCTAATAACCTGACTAAATAATGGGATTCCTCACCAGTCAATTCATACAAAATATTGGTTATATCTGCGGGATATAACTCATCCATTTCAGTTTTGATAAATTCGTTATCTTGCTGATTAATTGCACTTTGTAATTTTTCTAGATACTCCTTTGTCAATTCAAAAGGCGTAAGTTCGAAGGGTTGAGTGATGATTTGCTCCATAGGTAAATGTGTTAATATAAGCTTGTTATTAATGGCACGCTGTCAAAGTAGTTCAATCCTGAAGGTAAAAATTGCTAGGAAAGGAAATTTTCATCTATTTTCTCACTTAACGATTTTTCTTCCAAAGCATCGGTATACTGCAATTTCACCTCCATCGCCATTTTCGTCAATTCCAAAAATTCCGCTACGCTCAACTGTTCTGCTCGCTTGCTCATATACGGATTATCGGGTAATTGCAAGGCTTTTAGGGCATTTCGGAGGGTTTTTCTTCTTTGGTTAAAGCCCATTTTTACCACTGATTTAAACATACTTTCAGAAACG
>JBBAKZ010000300.1:0-2826 GCA_040403275.1 Arcicella sp.
CGAAAATTGTCTGGACATATAAGGACTTACCATACTAACACAATGCCTAAGTTAAGAAAAATTGGAATTACCCTCACGTTGGCAACTGCTCTTTTGAGTAATCTTTATGCCCAACAACCAAACCCGTTGTTGAATGATGCCTTACGTCATTTTGAACTACGGAGTTTTCCGACTGCGATTCAAAAGTTTGAAGCGGTTTTAAAAGATGGTTCTACCACATTTTCAGAGGCCGACAAATTATCTATTTTGTTGAAATTGGCGAGTAGCTACAGACAAGCTAAAGATGGAACAAATGCCGAACGAATATTTCGTCAAGTATTGGCCTCAAATTCTGATTTGACGGGCGATAATACGAAATCATATTTACAGTTTGCCCAAGTTTTAGCAGAAAACGGAAAGTATATAGAATCACAAAAATATTACGACAAATTTAGTACCTCTCAAGTCATTGAGGAGCAGTCGGTTAATTCATTAAAACCCGTTTCAACTCCTAAAATTTCGGAAGACATTTCAGCCTTAACAAATGGAAAAGGAAAGTATAAAGTTGACTTCTTGGATTTCAATACTGCCAATCCAGAATTTAGCCCAATATATTACCGAGACGGTATTGTTTATTGTTCGGGTAAAGGTGCTGGCACGAGTCTTTTGAATGAAAAAGGTGGATATTTAGATCTATTTTATTTGAATGATATTAGCAAAATTCAAGGTTTAGGCGCTGATGGAAATGCTAAAAAATTGAGGAGAATTTCATCGGGCGGTATCAAATATTTGGGGAATGATTATTATTCTCGACCAACAGCAAACGATTCAAAAACCTTAAATTTCTTCGGTGGAGCGGATGAAGCCATTCCCAAAGAAAAAGGACAAATTGCTGAATCTGAGATATTTAGTAAAACCTTAAATACAAAATTTCACGAAGGTCCTGCCACCTTTAGTAAAGATTTTTCTCAAATTATTTTTACGAGGAATAATTATAATGCTGGCGAAAAAGGAGCAAGTGAGGATAATGTAACGAAATTAAAACTATATACTGCCGAAAACGTGAACGGAGCGTGGGGAGAAGCGACAGAATTACCCTTTAACGATGATGAATTCTCAACGGCTCATCCATCATGGTCGAAAGATGGCAAACTATTATACTTTGCATCCGACCGTGAAGGTGGTTTTGGGGGCATGGATATTTGGGTAGTTGACTATAAAAATGGAAACTGGAGCGAACCTAAAAACTTAGGGAAAGACGTTAATTCAAAGGGCGTTGAAGTTTTTCCATTCGTGGATGATAAAGGAAATTTGTATTATTCATCCGATGGTTGGGGTGGTGAAGGTGGTTTGGATTTGTTTTTCGTAGAAATGAAAAACGGTATAAATACCAATAAGCCCGTAGGTTTGGGCGAACCATTCAATTCGCCAAATGATGATTTTGGCATTATTACCGACGGAAATCGCAAGACGGGATATTTTAGCTCCGACCGCAAACGTGGCGAAGACGATGACATTTATCGTTTCACTCGTGAAGTAGGTGCTGCCTATGATTGTCGTGAAATGACCGTGAGTATATTTGACCCAGAAACCAAAGAACCTATTGCCGAGACGGACGTAGAAATCAATCCCAAAGGAGGAAATCTTGAGAAAAAGAAAACGGATAAAAACGGCACTTTGAAATTTTGTACAGGACAAAATTTAGATTATTCCATAAAAATTGGCAAAGAAGGTTATATTACAAACTTTGTAGGATATTCTACCAAAGGAGAAGCCGATGATGAACCCTCACGCTTAGAAGTGCCTTTAATGAAAGTGAGAATCTTGGAAGCAGAGCCTGAACCACAAGCAGTTATTGAAAAAGTAGTGGTTGCTCCAGTGTCGGCACCCGTATATAAACCCGAATCATTGACAAAAAAGAAGTCATTATTGAAAGGAGTTGTAAAAACAGAACTTGAGAAAACACCAATTGAAGGCGTTTTAGTAACCTTTAAAAATGATTGTGATCATACAACCCAACAAGTAATGACGGGTCTAGACGGAGTTTATGCCTTCGATATGACCGATGGTTGTGATTATACCTTAGAAGTTTCAAAAGATGGTTACGGAACCAACGTAAATAAAATTAAGAAATTAAAGAAAGGCAAAGCGAAAGAAATCTCCTTGGGATTAGGGCTTTTCAAAGAGGGTGATTTAATCACAATGGATAATATTTATTATGATTCAAAGAAAGCAGGAATTCGTAAAGATGCAGCTCGTGAATTAGATAAATTAGCCGCCACCTTACAAAAATTCCCTTCGATAGTAATTGAGTTAGGGTCACACACGGACAGTCGTGGAGAGGCGCAAGACAACATGAATCTTTCGGAAAAAAGAGCGCAAGCAGTCGTTGATTATATTGCCAAAAAAGGGATTGATAAAAGCCGAATGTTGGCAAAAGGATACGGAGAAAGTGATTTAGTAAATACTTGCGTGGACGGTGTAAGTTGTACCGAAGCCGAACATCAAAGAAATCGTAGAACTACGGTAAAAATTATCAAAGTCAAACCTGAATAATACAATCATAAAATTACCGAAAAGGCAAATGCGAAATCATTTGCCTTTTTTTATGGAGAACGCTTAACTTTATCCTTAAAAATTACAAATTTATAAGACCAATTTACCAAACAACCCAATCAAAATTGTGGAGAGTAAAGAGTTTGTTTAATTTAGGGTATATTTACTTAGCAATGGGTTCTGTGTGACGAGCTTTAAGATCGTCATGTCTAGTTAAAACTCATTGCTTATTGCTCAAATCTCATAACTTAAAAATCAATTATGCAAAGATTAACCGTTGCGGGCAGATTA
>JBBAKZ010000300.1:2836-4220 GCA_040403275.1 Arcicella sp.
CAGATTAATTATCACTGCCCTTATTGTTGGAGCTATTTATTTTGGCTTTACGATGTTTGGAGGACAAGAAGCCCTCAAAAAATTAGCCCCCGAAACTCAGACAGAGACAAACACGGCCACTTCAGGTACCGACAATGCCTCGAATCCTTCTGAACCGAGCAATTCCGCTTCAGATTCGCAGTCTTCCTCCTCCGCTTCTGACGGTGGACAAAAACCTACTTTCAATTACACACCTCCTGGACCCGTTGCTGGCAAATTGAAGGGCGTCGTTGAATTAGGAGCATCTGGTTTTAATTCATTTATCATCAGAATTGATGCCGATAAAAACTGGAAGCAAGAAAAAGCTGAATTCGGAAATAGTTTGGTTATGGAAAACATGGCTTCGGATGATGACATCAGAATTGGCTTGAAAAAGTACATCGGTGGAATGTTAGATTATGGTGTAAATGGACGTGATATTCATTTCGTGGTAAGTTCTGGAGCCCTAAAATCCGAAGGAACACAAAAAATCATAAATGTATTAAAATCGTTAAAATACTTCGTAAATACGGTAACTCCCGAAAAAGAGGGTCAATTGGGATTGAAATGCGTTCAACCTGACAAGTTTGCTGATAATTCTTTTGTAACAGATATTGGTTCAGGAAATACGAAGATTTCTTGGAAAGAAGGCACTAAAATTTCTTCAGTAGAAACTTACGGAGCAAAATATTTTGAGAAAGGTACTACCGATGAAGCAGTTGCATCGGAAGTAGAAGCGAAAGCAAAACAAATTCCATCTGGCAAGCGTGAAGTATGTTTTATCATTGGTGGTGTACCTTTTGAATTAGCTAAAAAAGTTCGTCAAGGCAAAGAACGTTACACGGTTTTGGACGCTCCAACCGCTTATAAATTGGATAATGCCAAATCAAAAGCGGGTTTAAATATCTATAAATCTATCGCTGAATCAACGGGTTGCAAGCAATTTGTGTTTGACTGGGATGCTAATTTCACGATTGGCTTTTTATTAGATTTGCCGTAAAATGTATTGAGTTATAAATTTCCAATCCAATCGTTTTTAGAAAATTATCGATTAAAATTGGACAATTTATTTAATTCAAAATCCTTCTGAATTTTAGAACCATAAAAAAAGGTAGCAAGAGAAGTTAATCTGTGCTACCTTTTTTATGCTTAATGGTCAATATCAAATTCCCTTCTTAATCGCTTGATAAATGACTTCATTGATATTCGTTCGTACATTCAAATCGGATAATTTAGAATTATTACGGGTTGGATAAACTCGGTTACAGAGAAATACATATACCAATTGATTATCTGGGTCGACCCAAGTGTACGTTCCCGTAAAGCCTGAATGCCCAAAACTACTGGCACTTGCACTCTCGGCAGC
>JBBAKZ010000301.1:0-4202 GCA_040403275.1 Arcicella sp.
TGCTGAATCAAATTGTTTAAGATTATCATGTTCTGAAAGCCACAAGAGTGCGTGATAATCGTCCGTATCTCCGTATTTTTCTTTAATTTCTTCGACCATCCCACTATCATACGCCATCGGCAATGAGTCATTAGAATTATATCCTGATTCCAATGTTTTATTAACTGCCAAACGCAAACCATTCAAACCAATGCCTTTTTTGGCGTTGACCTCTGCTACTTCTACATTAAGTTCACGGGCTAATTTAACGGAATTAATCACAACTCCTTGGCTCTCAGCGACATCAATCATATTCAAAGCCAATACTGTGGGAATTCCCAAATCCCGCACTTGACTAAACAATAATAAATTTCTTTTGAGATTAGACGCATCCGCAACTACAATGGCTAAATCAGGATAATCGGGATGTTGGGGATTGGCTAAAATATTAATTACCACTTGCTCATCAACCGATTTTGGATAAATGCTGTAAATACCAGGCAAATCAAGAATTGAGGCATCGTCGCCTTTCTCTAATTTCCATTTACCGATAAGTTTATCCATGGTAACTCCGGGGAAATTGCCAGTTTTTTGGCGAAGTCCCGTTAATGAATTAAACAGAGACGATTTTCCAGCGTTAGGATTCCCGATGAGGGCTATTTTTGGTGATTTTTTCAATTTATTTGGTATAAATTAAGCAATAACAATGGTTGCGGCTTCGTCTTTCCGGAGTGATAAAACATA
Organism: Arcicella sp.; assembly: GCA_040403275.1. Classification (GTDB taxonomy): domain Bacteria; phylum Bacteroidota; class Bacteroidia; order Cytophagales; family Spirosomataceae; genus Arcicella. The sequence goes on from JBBAKZ010000301.1 coordinate 724, forward strand.
TCCCGAAACTTTAACGGCAATTGGGTCGCCAAAGGGTGCAATATGTGTCATAGTTACTTGCGTACCCGGTAAACAACCCATTTCCAATAATTTTAAAGAAAGTTCGTCGTCCGTAAAATTGACAATAATTCCTCTCTCTCCTTTTTTTAAATCTGCTACGGTTCTCATATGTTTAGGGTTTAGGTTTTAGGGATTAGGGGTTAGATTGAAGAAGGAGAGTTTCTCTCTTTTCCCTAATCCCTAACACCAAACACCTTACCCCCTAAACTCCTTATTTAGATTTATTCAAAACAAAGCAAAATTAATAAAGAGTTCCTTGATAATGAAGAATTAATAAATAAACATTTTGGTTTCTCAAAATATTGTTTTGATTATGTACGTGCCGTTTATTTGTGTCGTAACTTTATGGATGTTTTAGGGATTTGGTAATTAGAGATTTTGGATTAGTTTTTATAAGGTTAAAAATTCGTTAATATTTATCGACTTTATGAGCTTTTTATTTCAAATAACTAATCCCAAATTACCCAATCCCCAATCCCCAAAAGAATGTTCAAAGAAATTAAAGCACTAATAGATAAAGAAATACGATTAGAACTTCGTCAAAAATATGCCCTCAACGGCATGATTTTGTATATCGTAAGTACGGTTTATGTGTGTTATTTGTCGTTTCGGTTGAAGGCAAATGAAATTGATAAAATTACTTGGAATACCTTATTTTGGATTATTCTCCTATTCACCGCCATGAATGCCATTGCTAAAAGTTTTACCCAAGAGCGTTTTGGACGATTACTATACTATTACACTTTGGCGAGTCCGGTAGGGATAATTCTTTCAAAAATTGCGTATAACACGCTGTTAATTTTGGTATTGGCGCTGGTAGGTTTTGGAGTTTATGCGGTCATTATGGGTAATCCTGTGGAGGATATTGGCTTATATTTATTAAGTATTGTGTTGGGAGCGGTTGGCTTTTCGAGTACCCTCACGATGGTGGCGGGTATTGCTTCAAAAGCTGAAAATAGTGCTACCCTAATGGCAATTTTGAGTTTTCCCATTATTATTCCTATGTTGATCATGCTCTTAAAAATCTCCAAGAATGCGTTGGATGGATTGGATAGAGCAGGTAGTGTAGACGAAATATTAACCTTGCTGGCGATTGATGCGATTGTATTAGTTTTGAGTGTAATTTTGTTCCCTTTTCTTTGGAGGAGTTAAATTTAAAAGAATGAAAAATTGGTATAAATATCTATCTGTAATTTTACTTGGATACGTAATAGTTTGGGGATTTCTTGGGCATATTCCTCGTCAGCCCGTCTTGCACGAAACCGCTCGTAACCTATATTTCCACGTACCCATGTGGTTTGGCATGTTTTCAGTACTTTCCGTTTCGGTTTGGAATTCCGTTCAGTATTTGCGTACTTCTGACATATTGTACGATACAAAATCAGCGGAATATGCCAATACAGGCATTTTATTTGGCATTATCGGCATCATGACTGGAAGTATTTGGGCGAGGTATACGTGGGGTGCATGGTGGACAAATGATGTAAAACTCAACGGAGCCGCTATCGGTTTATTGATTTATTTTGCGTATATTATTTTGCGTGGTTCATTCAACGATGAACAACAAAAAGCCCGCATTTCAGCCATTTACAACATTTTTGCCGTGGCTTTATTAATTCCATTATTGATTATTCTTCCCAGAATGACAGCTTCCTTACATCCGGGCGCAGGTGGAAATCCAGGGTTTAAACCGATGGATACCGAACACACCATGCGTATCGTTTTTTATCCTGCCTGTATCGGTTGGATTTGTCTGGGATTTTGGATTACCAATTTAAGATTACGCTTGAAAAATTTGGAACAAATTCATCAAGAAAATAACTAAGATTTTACTATATATTAAAAATGAAAAAACTTTTTTCCCTAATCACATTGTTATTAATCTCAGCAACAATGTTCGCCCAAGATACCACCAACGAAATCGAAATGGCAGATAAATTATACGCCGATGGCAGAATTTATGTGGTTGTAGCGGTTCTTGCAACCATTTTTGCCGGAATTATTGTTTACCTAATAAATCTCGATAGCAAAATTTCGAAGTTAGAAAAACAAATAAAAAAATGAAAAAGACTCACATTTTCGGACTTATTATTATTGCCATTGCCGTAGCTATTTTGGTTTCTACGGGTACGGAGGCAAGTACTTATACAGACTTTACAGACGCTGAAAGTAAAGCGAAAAGCGGTGATATTAGTCAAGTGCACGTGGTTGGTAAATTAAAAAAAGGAGCTTCGGGAGAGATTCAAGACATTATTTATAATCCTGCCATTGATGCAAATCACTTGGAATTTACCTTAATTGATAACAAAGGTCGTTCACAAAAAGTAGTATATAATGCGCCCAAACCACAAGATTTGGGTAAGGCAGAACAAATTGTCATCATTGGAAATATGGAAGGACAGGTTTTTAAATGTGACAAAATCCTTTTGAAATGCCCATCAAAATATCAGGAAGGAAAGGTTGAGTTTAAAGAAGTGGAAAAACCAGCGAAACAGTCGTAAACTCTTAATATTATGAGCGTAGCCGAATTGAAACTCAAACTTTATCGTCAAATTGATAATTTGGACGATACCAATCTTCAAAAACTTGATGTAATAATAGATGGAATGTTACATCCCAGTAATCCAAATCCGAAGACTCGTGGAATTGTCGGGAGTCTTCCAGGTCTTGTTGTTTATATGTCAGATGACTTTAATGAGCCTTTGGAAGATTTTAAAGATTATATGTAGATGAAAAATAGATATTTAGTAGATACCCACTCCTTGATTTGGTCATTTGAGAATAATAAAAAATTGCCTCAAAGCATGAAAAATATTATTGATGATGCTCGTAATGAAATTTTTGTGAGCATTGCCAGTTTGTGGGAAATGGCAATTAAGATAAGTAATGGAAAATTAGATTTATCGGTTAGCTTAAATCAACTAATCGAAGATATTGTGTTAAGAAATATCCAAATACTACCTATTAATCCTTCACACGTTCTAAAAGTAGAAACGCTTCCGTTTCATCATAAAGACCCATTTGATAGAATTATTGCAGCCCAATGTTTAGTCGAAAATATCACTGCCATTAGCGCTGATGAAATTCTTGACGAATATCATGTTAATAGAGTTTTTTAAGGTGTTTCAATACGCCTAACCCCCAAATAAAATGCTTCATACAACCATCGGAAATATTGGTCATTTGTGCATCATCCTGTCATTTGTGGCATCGGTGATTGCCACTTTTGGTTATTTCAAATCTGTACAAACCACTGATTTAATTCAACAAGAATCTTGGAAACGCTTTTCTCGCTATGCCTTTTATGTCCACGGATTGGCAGTTGTAGGCGTGATAACTGCCTTATTCCTAATTATTTACAACCATTATTTCGAGTATCATTACGCTTGGTCGCACTCATCGAGGGCTCTACCAGTTTA
>JBBAKZ010000302.1:0-4170 GCA_040403275.1 Arcicella sp.
TTCCTCTCAAATTTTCCTGCGTAATTTTTTGATTATTTTGATTAGTAAATTCAAAATTTGCGAGCTTATGAAGTGTATCTAATTGAGATTTATCAGAAATCCACTGAGGTGTAAAATCAGCCGTATGATAGTAAGGAAGCGTCTTTTCTTGATTTTGAGAACATGAAATAAGTAAAATCCATAAACTTAAAGTGATTATTCTTTTCATTATTTCTTGAAATTTAAACCGATTTGTTTTTTCTCATTTTCACCCATACAGCCTTTTGCTCCTAAAAAGCCAAATCTGCGTCCATTTTTGATAACATAATTTGCCTTTATTTGTCCCGTTTCAAACCACATTTTTTGTTCTCCATCGGGTTGCCCTTCGTTATTAAAATTGAATCTTGTAAAAAGTTGGCCATTGGCGTGCCATTCCCGATGCGTTTTTATGGGAATATCATTCTCAATGAAATACTCAAAACGCTTTTGCCCGTGATTATACCAACCTTCGTGCGTTCCATTTTTGTGATTATTGGTGTAAAATCTGAGTTCCATTTTCGCCCCGTTTTCAAACCACTTTTGTTGTTTTCCTTCCAATTTCCCATTCAAATATCCATTTTTAGTAGATAACTTTTGGTTCGGAAATTTCTCGATTGTAAAACCAGTAAATGGTTTTCTTTTATACAACAAAATATCTTGTTGCCACTCAAAATCCTTATCGTCCGCCAACAATTCAATATTCGGAATGGCAACCAATTGCTCATTATTAGTTTGACACGATGCTAACAAGATTATTACAAACAATAATCCAATAATATTCTTCATCTTTTATACTACTTTAGTCCTGTAAAAGTGTTCTAATATCCTCCGTAATTCGTGGAATTTCATCTGGATTTGTGGCATTATAAACGCCTCTAATTCTTGATTTTCCGTCTACTAAAACCACTGTTTCAGTATGTAGAAAATCATTTTTACCTTTTTTTAAACCAATTGTTTTCTCCGCAAAATAGGATTGCCTGCCCAAAGTGTATATTTTATCTTTTTCTCCAGTGAGCAAATGCCAACGAGAAGGATTTATCTTATGTTTTTCTCCGTATTCTTTTAGTCGTTCTACCGAATCAATCCAAGGAGTTACTGAAAATGAGAGTATATGGAAGTTGGTTTCTTGGGTAAATATTGATTGAATTTTTTCTAGATTAGTAGTCATTTTCGGGCAGATACTTGGGCAAATAGTAAAAAAGAAATTGGCAATATATATTTTTCCTTTCAATGAATCTGAATTGAAAATCTCCCCATTTTGGTCATAAAAACTAAAATGTTCAATGGTATGAATTTTATGATAATTATCAGAATTATAATTTATCCATTTTGCTGTAAAATCTGCCGAATTGTAGAATGGCAAGCCAATTGTGGCGTTATTTTCATGGGTACAAGAACTTGAAATGCAGATAGAAAATAAACCAATGGTGAAAATATTAGTGACCGACTGGAATACAACTCTTAACGGAAATAATGCCATAAAGCTTTTTGTTTTTGATGGTATAATTTGAAATTAGGCTTCCTTTTTCATCCCAAACTCGCTGAATTCCTTCTTTTTGCCCTGATTGATAATTACTTTCTTCTCTCACTTTACCGTTCGGGAAATAGATTATTTGTTTTCCGTCAAAAACATCGTTTTTATATTTGAGTAAGTAGCGAAGCTTTCCGTTTGGCCACCACTGTTTGAAAATTCCTTCAATTTTGCCATGAATAAATAATTTTTCCGATAATTTCTCTCCTGAATTATACCAGCCTTTTGCTAAACCTTCTTCTTTTCCGTCGGTAATTGGTAAACTATAAACAACTCGGTGGTATTCTTCTTCAACCATGAAACCTGTGAAAGCTTTATTTTTGTACATCCAACCTTTATCAGTTTTCTTGAGATTAGAATCAAAATTTAAAATACTGATTCTCTTCTTATTTTCTTGACATGATCCAAAAAATAAGAAGAGAATAAGGTAAATAATTATATTTTTTGTGAAACTCCTATTCATTCAGCTGAGATTATTTAGTCACCAAAAACTGGCCCATTAAACCTCCATCTTCATGGTTTGGAAAGTGGCAATGGTACATATACGGATTAGTATCACTGGCAAAATCATCGAATTTGGCCACAACCGAAACAGTTTCCCCCGTCCGAATATAAAATGTGTCCTTCCAGCCAGACTCATAGGGCGCAATTGCGCCCGAACTTCGTGAAACAATCTTAAATTGAATATCGTGAATGTGAAATGAATGCCCGAAAATATTATTATTGACAACGGTCCACTTTTCAATGGCATTCAATTTCAGTTTTTGATTGAAAGTCGTAAAGCCGTAAGTATTGTTATCAAATGTAAATGCAGAACCGGCTTGTCCGCCAGTTATACTGATGGTACGAGTAGAAGTAGCATCTGATTCTTTCCAATAAGTATTCGATGTAAGTTTACTAGGTACAGCAGTAATGGCATTGGCGGTGGCAGCTTTTACGTTTATGTGCAGAACCGCAAAATCTTTATTATTTAGCAAACTACCAAACTGTCCATTGCTTTGTGGTTCGCTGCCACCAAAACCAAATTCTTGGTTTGCATTGTAGGCTTTTAAATCCAAACTGCTTCCAACGGCATCCTTGCTTAAATCCACCAAAATTTCAGCACGTTCACCAACGGCCAATTTTACTCTGGTCACTGGAATGGGTGCATCTAATAAGCCCCCATCATTTGTGATGACGTAAAAAGAACGATTATCACTAAATCCTAAATTATACCCACGTTCAGTTTCAGCATTTAAAATTCTGAAACGAACATATTGTTTTGGTAAATTAGTTTGCGCATCAAGTGTTCCATTTGCAAGGGCAAAGTCTCCGTAGGCATGTTCAGTAACGGTAAATGAATTATCTGAATTAAACCTTCTACTGGTCAGAACCAAAGGAATATCATCAGTTCCATAAGTTCGTGGAAGCGCTAATGCCGACTCAATGGGGTCTTTTATAATGATTAATCCCCCTGCTCCGTAAGTCAATTGTTGAAAAGTTTTTTCGTGCAAATGCGGATGATACCAATAAGTACCCGCATTATTTTTGACTTCAAATGTTGGTTTCCAAGTCGTCCCAGCTTCAATCATTTGGTGTGGTCCGCCATCCATTATCGCAGGAATATGAAAGCCATGCCAATGCGTGGTAGTCGTTTCGGATAAATTATTGGTAACATTCATCTGCACAAAGTCACCTTTGCTCATGATTAGGGTGGGGCCCCAGAAAGAGGCTCCATTATAGCCATAGGTTGGCGTTGCAGCTCCCGTTTTTAATTGCTTACTTGATTTGGCTAAGGTTAAATCAAAGTTTGTGCCTGTAATAGTCGGAGGAATCCAAAGGTCATTGTAGGTGGTTGAGCCAGTATTGCCGCTTGGCGTAACTGTTGTAACATCGCTTTGTTTATTACAACTAGCGATGATAACCCAAGATATTCCTACTATAAAAAATGATTTTCTAAACATGGTTGTATTTTGCTAATGAAACTAAAGAAAAAATTATTGACTTACTGTGCCAGCATTACCAAAAAATCCACTTCCATTCAAATAAGGGTCGGTTGAGGTAATGTGATAATGATAAATTCCATTCGGGAATTCAGCTGTTTTAGCAGTGTGACCATGGTAGGCATCTAAGTCTGATTCTTTCACCAAAGTTCCATTTTCTTTAGGGCCATACACTGGAAATCCATCCAACAAAACCCCTAAGAATGCTTCTGTTCCTTTTTTTGTGGTTAAATTTAACGGTTCAACGTGATAATGGTACTGGCCTTGCATTTGTGGATGCCCCCCGTACTGGTCAAAACCATTAATTTCTCCAGTTAATTTGGCACCACCAGCAGCGTATTGATTGTAAAATGGAATGCCATTTAACGAAACTCCAATTGGTCCCATCGGGGTACTCGATTTGCTGCTTGCTTCTTTAGGATTTAATGGGATTTTGAAGGTTAAGTTTTGTGTTGCAATTGTGTTTGGAGCTGCTTTAAAACTTGTATTAGTACCATTATATTTTTCATATCTTGCATCCGAAGCATTATAATAGGGGCTTTTGTGGTCGGGCGTGCCATTGGTTTTGACTACCAGATAATTTCCTTCGATGGTTACACTTACGGTACTGTTAAAACTTGGGGTACTGTAAAATTTATC
>JBBAKZ010000303.1:0-1909 GCA_040403275.1 Arcicella sp.
ACTTTTCTTTTGAGTTCCATAACCTACCACCACTACTTCACCTAAAGCATTATCGCTCTCGATTAAAGAAATATTGATAATGCTTTGACTTCCAATTTGAATAGATTGTGGATTGAAGCCAACTGAACGAATTTCTAAGGTACTTTTTCCAGAAGGAACGCTTATTGCATAGTTTCCACTTGCGTCGGTGGACGCACCTTTACCCGTGCCTTTTATTTGCACACTGACTCCTGGAAGGGGAGAGCCGTCTCCTGATGAGACAACTTTTCCTGTAATTCGACGGTCTTGAGCAATCATGCTTAACGAATAGCCAAAAAACAAGATGAGACTGAATAATAAATTTTTGTTCATGAAGTTTGGGTTTTGTGTTGATAAAATTGTGATTATTTTTTCAAATCATTGAAATGATTAAGTAGAATTACTTAATTATTTCCTCTATTAAACAATGTACTTTTCAAAGATAATTCTTGTTTGCATTAAAGTCAAAACTAAAGGACTTTAAAATTTAACATTTTGGTAATATTTCTATTAAACTATATATTAAAACGTTGTATATCATTAGTTTACAAAGTTTAAAATTGTACTTAACTATTTTGTATAAATAATTTCTGGTAAAGTTAACTTGCTTGCGTATTCATAGCCCGCTTTAAATATACCAGTCGCTTTTCGGATGTCGTAAGGGTCGAAAAGTTTGAGTTCTGCGGGTTAAATTACCAAGTCGCACTGGGCTAATATTCCTTTCGAGTTATTATTGATGGCCAAAAATAGCGACTTTTGAACGATAGATGACATCGATTTTGGCATTTTTTGCAACCCAAAAGGATTACAATGACTGCCTATAATGAAGTCATAATTGCCGATTAGTGGCTCAATTGGCATATTATTTAAAACACCACCATCAACTAAAATCGTTGAATCAAACGTAATTGGCTCAAAAAGCCCCGGAATACTACACGATGCCATGACGGGTTTTAATAATTCTCCCGATGAAAAATAAACAGTCTTACCAGCATGTAAATTAGTGGCATTGACGGTCAACGGAATTTTTAAATGCTCGAAAGAATTATGTGGGATAAATTTCAAATAAGCTTCTTCCGCTTTTTGCATACGAAGTAAACCCGAACGACTCCAGGCGGGACGTAACGATCTTAAGGTAGCCGTTGAAACCACAATCTCAAAAACATGGTCTGGCGAATAACCAGCGGCAAACATGGCTCCCACAATCGATCCTGCACTGCAACCCGAAATCCCAGAAATCTTGATTTTTTTCTCCTGCAAGGCCTTCAAAACACCCAAATGAGCTATTCCTCTTGCTCCTCCACCCGAGAGAACTAATCCTATTGTCATAACTTTTGTTTCGTTGTTTTTTAAAAGTTTATCCTTAAGTAGTGTATGGTTTTTTAGCTAATGTTAGGTAATTTACACAAAAAACTTACATTATATCCAGATAAAAAATACTAAATCATGATTTTACATTCAATAGATGCAGGATATTTTAAATTAGATGGTGGAGCCATGTTTGGCGTAGTGCCCAAAACATTCTGGAATAAATTGAATCCTGCCGACGAAAACAATCTGTGCTCTTGGGACATGCGTTGTTTATTGATTGAAGACGGTAATCAATTGATTCTGGTTGATACAGGAATGGGTGATAAACAAGAGGCTAAATGGCAAGGCTATTATTATCGACATGGGGATGGAGATTTGGTAAAATCCATTCGTGCAAAAGGTTATTCTGAAAATGATGTGACCGATGTGATTCTGAGTCATCTACATTTTGACCATTGTGGAGGAGCGGTCAAGTGGAATTCAGAGAGAACTAATTTTGAAATGACTTTCCCGCATGCTCGTTATTGGTCGCATTCAGCACATTTTGCGTCGGCAATGAATCCAAATCCCCGTGAAAGAG
>JBBAKZ010000303.1:1919-4165 GCA_040403275.1 Arcicella sp.
GCAAATCAACTATTTTTTGTTGATAAAGTCGCTGAAAAACCTTTTAAAAATATTGAATTTTTATTAGCGAATGGACATACCGAAAAAATGTTGATGCCAAAAATTTTTTATCGAAATAAAGAAATTTTATTTATCGCTGATACAATTCCCTCGCACGCTCACGTGCCGGTGCCTTACGTGATGGGATATGACATAAATCCGTTGGTAACGATGCAAGAAAAGGAGAATTTATTATGTCAAGCTTCGGAAAATGATTGGATTGTGTTTTTTGACCACGACCCAATTTATGATTGTGTTACGATTCAGAAAACAGAAAAAGGTTTTGTTTTGAAAGAGAAAGGGAGTTTGGGAGCGTTTCTTTGATAAAGTTAAAATGTTGATTAAAAAATATAGCACAAGAAATGAAGGATGTAGAAGTGACCGTTAGAATTTCATTTCTACATTCCTTATTCTGTATTCTGACTTATTTTTAAGTTTTAAATCTACTTTCGGTTCTCCCAAAATTTCCACCATTTTGTTTCCTCTTTATCGTAAAAACAAGCATTCGCTTGTGTTGGAGGAGGATTGTAAATAGGTAGGGATAATCCAAAATATACATCTGTACTTCGAGGGTTATTAATATTTAGAAAACTGCCTAAATTATCAGTTCCTATAAGCAATGGTCCAAATCTTGCACCGATTCCAAAAGTGAACGTATGATAATTATCTAATAGAGCAAAAGGCATTCCAACTTCAATCCATTTTCCTTCCCAACGAGGCGTGACTGATAAAGAAGAAGGCATACTCATATTTAAAGAATGAGTTCTTCTTAATCCTTGCACCCACAGACTATTGACATAAAAATTATCCCTCAAATGATAGTCTAAATTTATTTGAAATGAGGTTGGGAGTCCCGTGGTAAAGCTATTGGTGCTTTTATCATCACGCAATCCTAAGATGGGATTAACTCTTTTAAAAGCATCGTCCGTGCCTTCAATCATACTCACGTCAGCCGCATTAAATACCCTGTTTTTGACATCAATATCCCAATTTCTTACATAAGAAGGATTATTATAATTGATTCCACCAATATCTAAAATGGAAATCCCGACCTTAAATTCATACTTATTTTTGCTCGGGTCTAATTTACGAATTCCTTTTTCTCGATAAGTATATTTTCGAACTTCCGGACGATATTCATAAATAAATCCTAAATCAATGCCCCAACCACTGCCAGCCGATTGAGTGCCAAAAATCCAAGGAATCGAAGGTTTTGAATTTTTAAAGGCAGCTTCACTTGTGTAACCATATTCGGCTTTTAGATTATTTATTCGCAAAACCTGTTTGTTTAAGTCCAGTGGGTCATTAACAATGTCATAATTTGCTTCCTGAACGTTGGCATGGGCGTTATAGATACCCACAACTCTTTTTAAAGTAATCCCTACCTTAAAAAAATCTTCGTCCCCATCTTTCAAAATTTGTCCGTATGATATTCCAAATTCTGCGTAACTATTCATATTTAAATTTGATTTTGAAATAGTAAGCGCTTGATTTTTAAGTAGTAAGGTGTCGGTACCTAATCGAATAAGATTCGCCAAAGATGATGATACACCCGTAAAATTTACGACCATTCTAATGCGGGAAAGTAAAGCAATTGACCGTTTTGAATTAATTGTGTATAAAAAAGCTGGTCCTCTTAAATCATCCAAAGCATTTAGGTGATAAGGTTCGCCTTCGGTATTAATCTTATAGTAGGAATTTTTGAATACAATTACATTCTGGGAATTACGATATTCTTGCCCCGCAGAATTTGTAAAAAGTTTATACATCGAGTATGGCGCATAATAACCGATATAATTGTTGAAAATCGATACATCATTACCAATGAAATTAACGTATAACTTATATCTCGAGTCTGAAAAGGTGGCAGGATTATTATAGATTGCATGAGTACCCACATAATTACTACCCGAAATGCCGAGCCATTGTTGCGCTTGAGCAGAAAGGTTAATAAAAATGAACAAGAAAATGATGGTGAAGTATTGTATGATTCTGATTATTTTACGCACAGTATATTTTGATAAGTAGCAATTGTTTTCAATTAAACGTCATTTAATAGCATATTCTTTTTGAGTAATTGAACGATAATTACATGAACAACTAATCTATCCTTGTAATTACAATTGTAGAAAAGGTCTTTAAGAATAAGAATGTAAATTTTTTTATCAAAATTTAAGATAAACTTAATCATAATCACTAAATAATAT
>JBBAKZ010000304.1:0-357 GCA_040403275.1 Arcicella sp.
CGGCCATTAAAAATGACATTACTTTCAAAGATGGCATGGCAGAACAAAGTAATTTTCATCAATATAAGGTGATGAGAATCAACGAGATGCCAAAAACAGAAGTGCATATTATCGAAAATCAAGAAGCCCCAAGCGGTGTTGGCGAGCCTGGACTTCCACCAATTGCACCAGCTTTATGCAATGCAATTTTCAATTTAACGGGGAAAAGGTTGAGAACTTTGCCCTTTGATATGGATAATATTGTTTAAAGAATTTTCAATTACTTATTGTTATCATGACTTTTAGTCATGCCAACAATACAAAAGCGATTTTATGCGAAAATTATTCGTGTAGAATCGCTTTTTTATCCCCAAAACA
>JBBAKZ010000304.1:367-4099 GCA_040403275.1 Arcicella sp.
ACATTCTTCCTAAAAGTCAAAGCCCAAAACGCCGACCAAATCGTCCAAAAATACCTCCAACAAATAGGTGGAGAAAAGGCTTGGAAGACAATAAAAACCATCAGTTCTTCGGGAATATATAATTATGGAGGCATTGAATTCCCTTTCACCGCCATTGCCAAAGCACCCAATAAATACAAATTCATCGTGCCGCTGAATGGCAAACACTATACCCAAGTTTTTAATGGAAAAACGGGTTGGAAAATTGATGCTTTCAAGAACGAAACGAAGCCTCAGTATCTCACAGGAAAACCCGCTCGTGCTTTAGCAAACGAAGCAGATGTGGAAATTGAAAGTCCTTTAATTAATTATGCCAAGAAAGGTTTTACCATTCATTTAGAGGGCAAAGAAACGGTGGAAGGCAAGGAATGTTTTAAGGTAAATTTATTCAAAAAAGAAGGAGATGTTGAAAGTTATTTTATTGATAATCAGGAATATAGCTTGGTGATGAAAAGAGCATTATCGAAAAATGATGAATTAGAAAAGACTATTTTGGATGCTTACTTTTCTGATTATCGAGAAGTAAATGGTGTAAAAATTCCTTTGGTGGTTTCGTATAGATTCAAAGATCAAAATATTCTGAAAATTACGACTGAAAGGGTGCAAATGAACGAAAAAGTGGTTGATTCTATCTTTAAATTTGGGGATAATTAAGAGTAGGAAAGATATCAATCTAACTGTGACTTAATGAGTACTTTTATGTAATGACGATTGCGCCGATTTTTTTTGGAATCAGCTCTTTTATCGTTTCGCTTGTCAATCACGATGCGGTCTAAATCGTTCAAGTCATCCATTTTTTGAACGTCATTAATAGAAGTACGTCTGGGCATGACTACAAAAAGTATTTGTTCGTAGCATTTGTTTTGTTTTAAAATATATTATTCTTCAAACTCTTCTAAATCAACCTTATTTTCTTGTTCTATGTCTTTCTCCAGTGAAGTACGCAAATAAACCATAAATTTTTTCACTTCTGTTAACTTGTCAATTACACCCTGATTTACATTTTTTTTCTTTCTTTTATTATCTAACGCTTTTTTTGCCCCTTCGATTGTATATCCCTGATCATCAACTAATTCCACGATTTCTTGAAGGTGTTTGATGTCGTCTTGGGTATATTTTCTATCGCCCGAACGGTCACGCTTGGGCGTTAAAGTGGGGAATTGTTCTTCCCAAAAACGGAGTTTAGAAATGTTCATTTCAAACATTTGCGCAACCTCCGAAATTGAATAATAGCGTTTGGTTAGTTCCATGAATTTAAAACACGAGAAAGGAAACGTGTTAAAGTAATTAATATGTTTTCATCAACCTGTCAGGTATAAAAGACAATTTTATGTAAATTTGCACACCTTTATCAGTTAAATCCAATATTTTACAAGATAAAAAACAAATCATTAATTCGGAAATATTTATCGGTTATTAGTTATTCATTACCTGTTATTCGTTAATTTTTGATTATCAATAACGTATTTTTATTATCAATGACTTATGTAGAAAGCTAATTTCTTGAAAAATTAAATCCGAAATCAAAAATCGTAAATCCGAATTCAACATGACTTCTAGACAAATACGTCAGCAATTTTTAGATTTTTTCGCTTCCAAAGGTCACTTAATTGTACCTTCTGCACCACTCGTTGCCAAAAATGACCCAACACTCATGTTTAATAATTCGGGGATGGCTCAATTCAAAGATTTTTTCTTGGGTAATGGCACCCCTCCTTCAAAACGAATTGCTGATACCCAAAAATGTTTGAGGGTTTCGGGTAAACACAATGATTTGGAGGATGTAGGATTTGATACCTATCACCACACGATGTTTGAAATGTTGGGTAACTGGTCTTTTGGCGATTATTTCAAAAAAGAGGCTTTAGCGTGGTCGTGGGAGCTTTTAACGGAAGTTTATAAATTACCGAAAGACAGAATTTACGTATCCGTTTTTCAAGGAGATGAAAAAGATGGCGTGCCTTTCGACCAAGAAGCCTGGGATATTTGGAAATCAATGGTGGGCGAAGACCGTATTATTCTCGGTAATAAAAAAGATAATTTCTGGGAAATGGGTGAAACCGGCCCGTGTGGCCCTTGCTCAGAAATCCACATAGATTTACGAAATGAGGATGAAGTTGCCAAAATTTCGGGAAAAGAGTTGGTGAATAATGACCACCCGCAAGTCGTTGAAATTTGGAATAACGTTTTTATGCAATTTGAGCGTATGGCGGACGGTTCCTTGGTGCCTTTGCCTTCAAAACACGTGGATACGGGTATGGGTTTTGAGCGTCTTTGCATGGCGATTCAAGGTAAACAGTCGAATTATGATACGGATGTTTTTTCAAATACCATTAAATTTATTGGCGATAAAGCGGGTAAAACTTATGGAGAGGAGAAATGGGCGGACATTGCTTTAAGAGTAATTTCTGACCACATTCGGGCAATTGCTTTTGCCATTGCCGATGGACAATTACCGTCGAATAACAAGGCTGGTTACGTAATTAGACGTATTCTTCGACGTGCGGTTCGTTATGGATATACTTATTTGGGTTTCCGTGAGCCATTTATGAATACCATTATTCCATTATTAGCGGAACAATTCGATGGTGTTTTTCCAGAATTAAAGTCGCAACAAGATTTTATCCAACGAGTGATTTTGGAAGAAGAAAATTCGTTTCTGAGAACTTTAGAAACGGGTTTGAAACGGCTGGATGATATTATTGCTATAACCCCTAAGAACGGCATAATTGACGGAAATACAGTTTTTGAATTATCGGATACTTTCGTTTTTCCTTCTGATTTAACGGCATTAATTGCTCGGGAAAATGGACTTTCAATTGATGAAGAAGGATTTAAAACTGCTTTACAAACGCAAAAAGACCGTTCACGCAAAGATTCAACGAAAGAAGCTACCGATTGGGTAATTGCGTCGGATGAAGATTTTGATTTTGAATTTGTGGGTTATGACGAAATAGAAACACAATCAAAAATTACTAAATATCGTAAAGTAAAAACCAAAATTGGCGAAGAATATCACATTGTTTTGGATAAAACCCCTTTCTACGCTGAAATGGGTGGACAAGTGGGAGACTCTGGGCTTTTGGCAATCGGCAGTCAGCAATCGGAACAAACGATAGTAATTTCTGATACCAAGAAGGAGAATGATTTATTTATTCATATTTCTACGGATAAAGGTTTTGAGAAATTTATTGAGTCGTACAATCAGCTAACAGCCAATAGCCAACAGCTTACGGCAAAAATAGATACTGCTCGCAGACAAAGAATTACGCAAAATCACACGGCTACACACTTAATGTTGTCGGCAATGCGTCAGGTTTTGGGTTCTCATATTTCTCAAAAAGGTTCGTTTCAAAATGAGGAAGTTACCCGTTTTGACTTTGCTCATTTCTCGAAGGTTTCGGATGAAGAATTAGCGAAAATTGAGGCAATCGTTAATCATAAAATTCGTGAAAATATCAAATTGGACGAAAAACGAAATGTGCCAATTCAAGAAGCAGTAGCCTCGGGTGCAACCGCAACCTTTGGAGAAAAATACGGTGACTTTGTAAGAGTAATTACTTTCGATTCCACCTTTTCGGTTGAACTTTGTGGCGGTACCCACGTACCCGCAACGGGCGAAATCGGCATGTTTAAGTTCGTAGCGGAAAGTTCAGTTTCTGCGGGTGTACGTCGTGTGGAGGCCTATACGGG
>JBBAKZ010000305.1:0-4087 GCA_040403275.1 Arcicella sp.
GTTGTAGCATTCCGGTTTTTGGACTTTCTCAAAAATCGGGGTCCATTACGGGTGGTATCATTAGTTTGGATGGTACTGAAATCTTGAAAGCAACCATTACCGGTAATAATCCTTTGGAAATGGGCGAAGCCTTAGCGGAAAAGATTTTGAGTAGGGGTGGCGATAGAATTTTGAAAGAAATTAAAGCTAATCTGTAATATTAGTTGAATAATCATTAAATTTATTAAAAAAATTATACAAACCACATTATTTCACAATTACCAAATATGTCAAATACATCAAATGCCAATGCAGGTTTTTCTTCAGTTCTTGATAAAATTAAAGAACTTTTTGCCAGTCCTTTAACGGCAACAATCATCGTTTTAGCTTTCGGGATGGGCTTCCTTTTTGAATGGTGGACGCTGGCCATTGCGGCATTTATTGGCGGAGCAATTTTTGGAAAAGCAAGCGGTGAAACTTTTGCCAAAGGAATGGCTGCCATTGCTGTACTTTGGCTAATTATGGTTTTGTATCATCACTTTTCAACGCAAGGAATCTTGTCAAACAAAATTGCTCAAATTCTTCCCGTGGGTGGAAATGTAGGTATTCTGATTGTTGTGACGATTTTAATCGGTGGAATCGTTGGCGGTTTGGGAGCCGTGAGTGGTTTTTTAGTGCGTAATTTATTTAGGAAATAGCGATTACGCATGGCATGACAAATCTCTCAAATTTTTGATGATAAATAAATAAATCATGCCATTTGTTTATTCTTAGCATTCTATTTACCCTTGATTCTTATAAAAGTCAAGGGTAATTTTTTAACGCAAAAATCTCATCATGCCGTTCGAAATTGAAAGAAAATATTTAGTAAAACATGACCTTTGGGAAGCGCTTGCAAAACCTCAAGGCGAATATTACCGACAAGGATATATCGTTAATGAAATAGCCAAAACGGTGCGTGTGCGAGCAACTGAGAATCATGGATTTATCACGATTAAAGGTAGAACCGACAATCCTGCCATTAAACCCGAATATGAATATGAAATTCCCATAGCTGAAGCAATAGAATTGTTGGATGGTTTTACGAAAAATAACATCGAAAAAACTCGCTACAAAATTAATTATCAAGGCAAAATTTGGGAAATTGATGTTTTTTATGGAGATAATAAAGGCTTAATTGTAGCTGAAATTGAATTGAATTCAATAGAAGAATCATTACAAATCCCCGCATGGATTGACCGTGAAGTTACCTATGAAGACAGATATTTTAATGCGAATCTATCGAAAAATCCTTTTAAAAAATGGTAAAAAAACAACACAGTTTTCAGTCTGTCAATCATCCAAACAGATGAAAACCTGTCTGACGAATTCAAAATGACAAATTTAGACAACGTAGATTTACAGATTCTTAAGTTCCTTCAAGATGATGCTTTAATGACCAACAAAGACATTGCTGCACGCTTGAACATGACTACCACGCCCATACACGAGCGAATTAAACGGCTTGAACGGGATGGAGTTATCGAAAAATATACTGCTATTCTCAATAAATCAAAATTAGGGAAAAGTCTGGTTGTTTTGGTCGATGTAACCTTGAAAGAACACGCTGCGGTCTTTCTGGAACAATTCGAGAAGGATGTTTTACTGTTGCCAGAAGTGGTGGAATGTTATTGTATTTCGGGCGGTTCTGATTTTTTATTGAAAGTCTTGATGAAAGATATGGACGAATATCGTCATTTTATTCTTCATAAATTAGCTACACTTCCTAATATTGGCAATGCGCAAAGTCGTTTTGTCGTGAATGAAATCAAAAGTCAAACGCCCGTGCCGATTGCGTTTTAAAAGTCAAAGAGCTAAAACGGTTAAAGAAGTTAGTAATGAACTCGCTTTTTAACTGATTTAACGATTAAACGGTATAAGTCTTCAACTATTTCACCATCGGTGGTTCCGTAGTTTTCTTGCCAATAACGGAAATATTCAAGTATCTTTTTGGTGCTAAACGGAAGTCAATCAACAACTTATCCATATCTGCCAACGAGCGATTAATATTTGAATAAAGTGAATCATCTTTCAATAATTTACCCATAGAACCTTGTCCAGCTTCAATTCCCGACATAATTCTTTGTAAACCTTCCAGAGAACGTTGCGTTGTCGCCACAGCTTGACTGATTTTCAAAGCGTTTAGTGAATCGGCAATCGAGCTAAATTTACCGATTAAAGGTTTCAAACTTCTTTCGGTTTCAATTAAATTACCTGAAAGCGCTTTCATATTGGCAGTAATTCCTGCAAGGCTTGCTCTGTTTTCTGTAATGGTCGTTCCCAAAGTGCCACCCAATGTCGTAATGGTTTTATCAGTATTACTCACTAAGCCATTTACCGATTTTCCCGTTGCTTCAAAGCTTCTTGTAATTACCCTCAGTGAAACGGTTAATGAATCTAAATTATGCAATAATGGCAAAGCCTGTTCTTTTATTAAATCTGAAATGCCTGTTTCTTTTCCTGAAATTAATCTTCCCTGATTTTCAAGGTATTTACGGGTTTTACCTATTTCCAATCTGATAAGTTTTCCGCCTAACAATCCATCCGAAGATAAGAATGCTTTAGTATCAACAGGCAAAGGCAAATCTTTTCGAACTACCAGGGTAACTTTTACCTTATTTCCCTCAATCAATTCTATTTCTTTTACTTGACCAACCTTCATACCATTTAACGATACTTGATTGGCGGGCGTTAGTCCTTCTATGTTATCATAAATGACGATATAATTGTTTTGGGAAGAAAAGAAGTCCTTTCCTTTCAGAAAGTTAAATCCTAAGTACAGAATCACGAATGTTATAAGGGCAAGAATACCCACTTTAGTTTCTTTAGAGATAGTCATATTAATTGTTAATTAACAATTGATAATTAACAATTAATAGAGCCAGCTTCTCAATTGTCAATTATTAATTATTAATTGATGTTAGTTTTCAATTTCTTCTTTATACAATTTAAAAGCCTTGAAAATGGCTTGGGCAACTTCTTCTTTTCCTTCTTCAGAAGCCAAATATTTTTCTTCGGCTCCATTGGTTAAAAAACCAGTTTCAATCAAAACACTTGGCATAGCGGTTTCCCAAAGAACTAAAAAACCCGCTTGTTTTACCCCGTAACTCGTTCTATTTGTTTGTTTTTTGAATTGCCGTTCTACTTTTTGAGCAAACTTTATGCTATTCATCATAAAAGCATTTTGGTAATTTGCCATCATAATGTGTGCCAAAGGTGAATTTGGATTAAAACCGTTGTAGGTTTTTTGATAATCCTTCTCTTGTAAAATCACAGAATTCTCTCGTTTAGCAACATTGAGATTATCGTTCGTTTTATGTAACCCCATCGTATAAGTTTCCGTTCCAGCAAATTTGGATGAGGGGTGAGAATTACAATGAATAGACACAAATAAATCTGCTTTATTTCGATTGGCGAGGGCAGAACGTTCGTCTAGCGTCGGATAAACGTCTTTTTTACGAGTATAAATCACTTTGACATCAGGAAATTCATCGCTAATTTTTTCACCCAATGCCAACACGATTTTCAAGGCAATTTTTGACTCGTTGTGATTTGCCCCATGACAACCTGGGTCTTTACCCCCGTGTCCAGCGTCTAAAACAACCGTTTTGAGCCGTGTTTTAAGGGATGTCGCTGGATCATCAATCGAACTGTTGCTCGAATATTGAAGAGATTTAAAACCTCCGAATACACAAAAAATAGCAGCTAATATGAGCACTTTAACAAACTTTAACATTATTTTCAGTTGGGTACGTTATCTTAAATAAGGAATGGGTTAATTTTGTAATGGAAAACATCACAAAGATAAAATTTTAAGACTTCTGAAAAAAGCACTTCACATAATCAGTATCGTAATTAGCTCGTTTTTAGGGGTTTTTGTAATAAATAACGTTCAAGCACAGCGTATCGTGGGAGGAGAAGTTATTCCAAATCCCAAAAACCTAAAACCTAATGTTACCAAAAATGATACCATCAGAGCCGATAGCCTTATAAACGCTACGCCTGACTCTTTAAAAAAGAATAACGATTTACAAACCACTGTCGTCTATTCTGCTACTGATTCTACCAT
>JBBAKZ010000306.1:0-1655 GCA_040403275.1 Arcicella sp.
TAAATACTAAAGCCCTTAGTTCAACATGAATTAGGGGCTTTTTGTATTATAAAATTATGTATGAAAAATGTGTGAATTATTTTTACTTAATATGCCTAGAACTAAGTCATTAGGGTCTTAATTTTAAATAGAGACCCTTTTATACGAATTCTAAAACCCAACCCCAACCGTCAAAGTCCTAACCCTACAAACATACATATTCGAAGTAATATAAAGCGTAGAACCATCATCGCCCCAGGCACAGTTGGCGGTGGGTTCGTTGGTGTCTATTCTGCCTAAGAGTTTGCCTTCGGGGGAGATGATTAATACGCCGCCTGGTCCGGTGGCGAAGAGATTTCCCTTTTTGTCAATTTTCATGCCGTCGGGCAAGCCTTTTAATTTGTCTATTTTCCCCATTGAGGTGGCATCAAAAAATACCTTTCCTTTTGCTAAACTTCCATCATTTTGCACTGAATATGCCATGATGATGGCTCGGTCTGGGTCAGATTGAGCAACGTATAAAATCTTTTCATCGGGCGAAAAGGCTAATCCGTTGGGTCTTTGTAAATCGTTGATAACTACACTGACTTTCCCGTCCGTTCCGATGCGGTAAACGCCAAAAATATCTGACTCACGGCATGGGTCGTTTTCGTGTTTATTGAGTCCATAAGGTGGGTCAGTGAAGTAATATGCACCACTTGAATGTTGAATGACATCGTTCGGACTGTTGAATCTTTTTCCCTGATAATTATCTGCCAAGGTATGTTTACCACCTATTTCTATTGGCATGGATGATACTCTGCGGTCGCCGTGTTCGCAGGCTACTAATTCTCCTTTCTGATTAATAATCAAGCCGTTACTGCCAGGTTCATTACTATATCTGCCTAAACCAGTATAACCCGAAGGTTTCAAAAATGGAGTTGCCAATCTATCGCCTTCTTTCCAACGATAAATAGTATTGGCGGGAACATCTGAAAATAATAAATATCCCCCATTTTTCACCCAAACTGGCCCTTCCGTCCATTGATAACCAGAAGATAACACTTCGATTTTGGCGTCTGGAGAAATAAGTTTATCAAGTTCAGGAGCAATTCTGACTACTTTTCCCAAAGTTGGGTAGTTAGTTTGTGCGGATGTGGCTGACATACAACAAGTAATTAAAATGGTTGATAAGATTGTTTTCATATTTATTCAGCAAATGGTTTAAAAATTGGATTGGCAAACTTTGTTTCATTAGTTTTAATAATTGACATAATTTGGTAGTTGATTTGTTCTTTCACTTGATTGAATATTTTTGAATCGTTGGTCGCAATATTATATGAAACCAAAATATCCAACGAGTTTTCACCAAATCCACCAAAGCGAGTAATACCTGGGTCTTTTTCATAACTAAGTTCTTGATTATTAGTAACTTGATTAATTTCCGTAACAATTTTTTCTAAAATATCAATGGAAGTATCTGACTCTAATTTAACGGTATATTTTGCTCGCATAAATTTTCTTTTAGTTTGATTTTCAAGTGCTTGAGCTGTTAAAAGCCGATTTGGAACACTTATCAAGCTTCCGTCTCCAGTACGTATGCGAGTACTGCGAAAACCAATATTTTCGACATCGCCCGATACTTTGTCTAATTGAATATTATCTCCTACCATGAAAGGTAAATCTAAAAATAAGGT
>JBBAKZ010000306.1:1665-4076 GCA_040403275.1 Arcicella sp.
AGCGAAAAGATTTTCCAGTGTTTCTCGGGCAGCTAACGCAATAGCGAGTCCGCCGATTCCTAAACCGGTTACTAAAGCCACAACATCTACTTTGAAAACTACGCCCAATAGGAAAAAAACGGTCAATATAGCAATGCCAACGACGATTAAATCTTTGAAAAAAGGGATAAATTGATCGTCTAATTTAGAATCCGTTAAAGTAGCTCGTTCTTGAAAAATGAGTGCTATAAACTTAGTAATTCTTACTAAAACCCATGAAACGGCAAAAATAAAAATGCCTTGAAATCCTCTGAATAATACCATTTTTATCCCAAACGCCTCTTGTGAAGGTAAGTTCCATGATGCTGGAAAATGAATAAATGAAGATGCTACGTATAAGACAATCAGCGTGATAAGTAACCGAATTGGCTTTCTAAGCATCTCTACGAAAGTACGAATCGGGACACTATCGTGGCGAATAAAACGGTATAGAATTCTACTGAAATAATCGGCTAAAAATCGTCTGAATAATAGGCCAAAAATTAAGATACTTGTTAGCCAAAGAATGTTTACGACTTTATTTTCAAGAAATTCAGATTCTAAATATTGCATTTTTAAAGGTTTTATTGAAATGTAAAGTTAATTTATTCTGATTGTTAATTAAAGAAAAAGTAATTTTGGGTTGTTTACGATGAGGATGGCACACGGATTATAGGGATTAGACACGGATTTTTAATTAGGGAAGAACATTATTAATAAGAAGCAACACTTGGGATACATACTTTTTGGAATATTATGGAAACTTAATTACAAAACAAAAATCCGTGTCTAATCCGTTTTATCCGTGTGCTAATCTGTAACAAAAACATCAAATGAATTTATCCATTGATTTAGGTAATACTTACGCAAAAACGGGACTTTTCTCAGAAGGGAAATTAATGGAAACTAATTGGAATTTGTCTTATCAGCAACTAGTTGAGTACGTGAAAAGTGTTCATCCTCAGTACATTATGGCTTCTTCGGTGAGTTATTCGGAAGAACAATTGATAAATGATTTTTCTAAGATAACGCCTGATATTTATCTCCTAAAAAGCACTACGCCCGTGCCAATTTCGAAATTTTATGACACGCCCGAAACCCTCGGTGCAGACCGTTTAGCAGCAGCAATTGGGGCGAAAGTATTATATCCAGAGAAGAATTGCTTAGTGATTGATATGGGAACTTGTATCACCTACGATTTAGTGGATGCAAGCGATAATTTTCAAGGTGGAATTATTTCCCCAGGCCTAAGGATGAGATTTAAAGCCATGCATACTTTTACGAAGCGTTTGCCGTTGATAGAACCCGATGTAATCCCCGATGGATTCCCTGACTTGATTGGGAAAAACACGAAGCACGCTATGCAAAGTGGTGTGATGAACGGATTATTGGCAGAAATAAACGGACTTATTGAAGCGTATGGCAAGGTTTTAACAAATATTAACGTCATTTTGTGTGGTGGAGATGCCACTTACTTTGCAAACCGCATAAAATACCCGAACTTTGTAGTCCCAGAATTAGTGCTGATTGGACTTAACAGAATTTTAGAATATAATGTTGAACATAAAAAAAACAATAGGTTTTAGTGAACTCTCACAACTTAAAACTAATTTTTCCTCCAAGAATTTAATGAAAGTAGCTACTTGCTGTTTACTGCTCATGGCTAACTGCCTATTGTTTACCTTCCAAACTAACGCACAGCAAACAAATTCACCGTTTTCATACTTGGGCATTGGCGAAGTTTATTCTGGCGGAACTGCTATTCATTCAATGATGGGAGGCTTAGGCGTTGCCAATTCAAATGGTATTTATGTGAATACCTTGAATCCAGCTTTGTTGGCTCGAAATCGTTATACTGTTTTTGAAATGGGCGTGAATATGGAAGGAAAATCTATGCAAAATGATAGACAACTTTCTAATACTTTTGATGGAACTTTGAATCCTATTACGTTAGCTTTACCAGCGTCTTCCAGATGGACTTTGTCTCTGGGACTGGCCCCTTATAGTACGGTAAATTATAAAACCTTTTCCTCTCAAAAATTGACTATTTTAGGTACAGATAGTGTTACTTATTCATACATTGGAGATGGCGGTTTGAATAAAGCCATTATTTCAAATGGCGTAAGAATTTTTAAAGATATGTTTGTAGGCTTGGAAACGGCCTACCTGTTTGGCGTAATTAATCGGAATGTTTCTACGCAAAATTTGAGTGATTCTCAAAATTATCAAGTAACGTTGGCCGACCGTACTAATTATTCGGGCGTTCATTTTAAATTGGGATGGGCTTGGAGACCAAAATTGACGAAAGACTATTTTATTAATCTTGGAGCAACGGCTGAATTTGGACAAAGTATTGGAGCGAAATCTTTAAAAAGATTTACCATTAATAATTC
>JBBAKZ010000307.1:0-4068 GCA_040403275.1 Arcicella sp.
TTGAACCGCATCTAATGAATCGTTTAGGAGCTGGAAATGGACCATTAATAGGTGGAAATTTAGCCATATTGGTTCACGTAATTGGTTCAAAATCAGAGATTAACTACGATGGAAAGATTTTGTTTTTGGAAGATGTAAACGAATATTTATACAGCATCGACCGCATGATGATACAATTGAAACGTAGCGGAAAATTACAAAATTTGGCAGGATTAATCGTGGGAAGTTTCTCGGATTGTCAAGATAACGATGTTCCTTTTGGCAAGATAGCCAATGAGATTATTCAAGAAGCCGTTGCGGATTATGATTTTCCGGTTTGTTACGGTTTTCCAGTTGGGCATGGAGCGGATAATTGGGCGATGCCTTGCGGACGTGAGATGAGTTTATTGGTGGAAGAATTTGGGGTTTCTTTGAAGGGGAATGCTTCGTTGTCAATATAAAAATGTTCAAGGTTTTGGTAAACTATTAATGAAGTAATTATTAGTTTTTAAATTAGAAAATGGTTTGCTGGGGAACTTCCCGAAAGTTTAAAACTTTCGGGAAGTTCTAGAGACGACACTTTATTTTGTATTTAGTTTTATCAATTTACAGTCCAAAAAACTTGGAAATTGTTAGCGGAATATCGCCCAATTTTTAAGATAAATCACCTCATTGATTTCCGCCAATCCACAAACCCTTTCACCGCCAAAATAATCAAAAGTATATACAAAATACTCGTACCGTTCAGTCCTTTGTAAATATACATTCCAACATAAAAAATATTCGCTCCAATCCATAAAATCCAGTTTTCTAGGTACTTACGGGCAGTCATCCAAGTTGCAATCAGACTAATTGCGGTTAATCCAGCATCCAAATACGGCAAACTTGCGCCTAAATATTTACTGTGGAGGTAGCCCGAAATGGCAGTAAAAATTCCTAAGAAAACCAAGCAAATAATGGCCAATTGCCAAGGGATTTTACTGACGGGGAGAAAGCTTTTTTCTCCTTTGCTGAATTTCCATTCATATACTCCATAAAGACTCAAAAGGATGAAAACGATTTGTAATTCCGCATCAGATTTTAGGTTTGATTGCCAGAAAATTACGGCATAAATTCCCGAAGAAACAATTGCCCAAAACCATCCCCAAACATGCTGACGAGTATTTAACCAAACGCAAATTAAGGAAGTAATAATGCCCAAAACTTCGAGCCAATTTTGTTGTAAATATGTCATTGCTCAATTTTATAGGTTATTTTTATCAGTTCGTAGGCGAGGACGTTTCATTTTATCCCCAATAACTAATAACTATTTACTAATAACTCCTTTCTTCTCCAAAGCCTCAAAATACTTACAAAACCCTTTCAAAGCACATTCCCCGCATTTGGGCGAGCGAGCTACGCACACATAACGTCCGTGAAGAATCAACCAATGATGAGCTACGGGAACGGATGCTGAAGGAATATATTTGATTAATTCTTTCTCAACTGCCAGCGGGGTTTTTGCCGTTTTTGCGACCAAGCCCATGCGGTGCGAAACCCGAAAAACGTGGGTATCCACGGCCATGGCTGGTTGATTATAAATGACCGAAACAATGACATTGGCCGTTTTTCTGCCCACGCCCGGGAGCGTTTGAAGGTCTTCAATATTACTCGGTACTTCCGAATTATATTCACTGACCAAACGTTTTGCCATACCGATTAAATGCTTGGCTTTGTTGTTTGGGTACGAAACCGAACGTATATACTGAAAAACCTCTTCTAATTCTGCTTTTGCCAAAGATTCGGGGTCGGGGAAGCGTTCGAATAGGGGAGGTGTAACGATGTTCACTCGTTTGTCCGTACATTGGGCGGATAAAGACACGGCTACTAATAATTCATAGGGCGTGCGATACGCTAATTCGGTTTCTGCAATCGGGAAATTTTCGGTAAAATATCCTATCAGCGCTTTATAGCGGTCTTTTTTAAGCATTGTTTAGCTTTGAGTTATGAGCAATAAGTTTTGAGTAATGATTATTATAAGCTCTTTGCTTAAAGCTCATGGCTCGAAGCTTAAAGCTGCCTCAGTAAAAAGCATCTTCAAAATGCGTAATTTCAACATCTTCCTCACTTTTGAAAATGATGGAAATAATATCAAAACGGATTTGTTGTTGCCAATTAATGCTGTAAACAAAATTTCCTGCGGCTTTTGTTACGAGTTTAATTTTATTTTTGGTAACACTAATTTCGGGATTGCCAAATTTAGTGTTTGTTAATGATTTTACTTCTACGAAAACGATAAAAATACCTTTTTTTACAATCAAATCTATTTCACCACGACCGTGACGATAATTTCTGGCGATGATTTCATAGCCTTTTTCTTCCAAAAAAATACCTGCTAAAATTTCGGCTTTTTTGCCTGTTTCAAGATGTTTTGCCATGGTTTCAAAGTTTGATATTCGGTGTTTGATTTTTGTAAATGTAGATTGTATTTTTTAATCTTCGAAATAATAAGCTATTTTTAGTGATGATTGTTTTAAGGTACAAATGATTATTGAAATGGAAATCGTCCTTCAAAGGTATCAATCTAATGCACACAAACATCAAAAAACAAACATCAAATATCGAAAAATTCATGTCTTCAACCACTCAAAAAACCGAAATCCTTGCGGGCGTAAGTTCATTTTTAGCCACTATGTATATCATCGTGGTCAATCCTTCGATACTTTCTCAGACGGGAATGCCCTTTTCTGCGGTGCTAACTGCCACGGTTTTATTGTCGTTTTTTTGTAGTGTTATGATGGGATTGTACGCTAAAAATCCCATCGTTGTTGCTCCGGGAATGGGTATGAATGCTTTTTTTACTTTCACGGCTGTCAAAGGCATGGGAATTTCTTATCAATTGGCTCTGGGAGCAGTTTTTTGGGCGGGCGTCTTCTTTTTAATATTATCCATTTTTAATGTCCGAACGTACATCGTGAAAGCCATTCCTAAACCGCTTCGGTTTGCTATTTCAGCGGGTATTGGTCTGTTCATCAGTTTAATAGGTTTTGAAAATGCCAAATTTATCGTCTCAAATCCTGCCACTTTAATGGGTATTGCTAACCTCAAAGACCCCATCGTTTTGACTTTTTTATTTGGCTTATTTCTTACGTCAATCCTCATTATCAACAAAGTAAAAGGTGGAATTATCATCGGAATTGTGCTAACAACTTTACTCGCCATTCCTATTGGACGATATTGGGGAGATGATTCGGTTATCAATTTTGGACAAAAAACTTTGGTCAATTTTCAAGGCGTTTTTGCTAAACCCGATTTTAGTTTAATTGGTCAGTTAGATATCGTGGGTTCCATGAAATTCTCGTTAATTCCGATCATTTTTGCCTTCGTTTTTAATAGTCTTTCCACTTTTGTAGGCATTGCCGAAGCAGCATATCTCTACGACGAAAACGGAGAACCTCGCAACGTAAAACAATCACTTTTGACCGATGCGGTTGCCACTTTATTAGCAGGAATTTTGGGGACAAGTCCGGGAACAGCCTACATAGAATCAGCCGTGGGCATTGAACAAGGCGGAAGGCGTGGACTCACCGCCGTCACGGCAGGATTGTTGTTTTTGCCTTTTATGTTTTTGTCGCCCTTATTGTCGATGATTCCAGCCATTGCCACCGCCCCAGCCTTAGTAATTGTGGGTGTTTTTATGATAAAACCCATCACTAAAATCAATTGGAACAAGTTAGATGATGCCATTCCAGCCTTTCTAGCGATGATTTTAATCCCTTTTTCCTATTCGATAACCCAAGGAATTATGTGGGGATTTTTGTCTTGGACAATCTTGAAAGTGTTTACGGGGAAATATAAAGAAGTGTCGGTAACGCTGTGGATTATTGACTTATTTGCGGTTGGGGCTTTGTTTATTTTCGATGTTTGATGTTCGGTCATTCGGTGTTCGATATCCGACTTCCAAACATCTGAAAACAAAGCTCGAATCTCATTCATTCCTAATTAATTGATAATCTCTGACGCTTTCATTGTCTGGTGGTGCTTTTCACAGACTTTAATTTAATTAAAGTATAGAGAATGACATAACCTATTGGAATTCGAACTTCCCGA
>JBBAKZ010000308.1:0-4061 GCA_040403275.1 Arcicella sp.
AGAATCTAAAAATAAACAAACATAATCATGAAAAAGGTGTACCACGTTTTCCGTCTTTTTATTTCCTTGGGAAGTATCATTTTTCTTTCCCAATGTAAACAACAGAAGCCCACAGTCAATCAAAGTCAGTTTTCAGAATTATACAAGGAGCTGTCTGCGAAACGAGTAAATTTGCCCAATGGTTGGTCAATTACCCCCGCAGGGAAAAGCATAAATTTGGATGATTTACCCCTAAATTTGGTGGTTTCACCCTCAAAAAAATATTTGGCAGTTACGAATAATGGCCAAAGCACACAGAGTATTCAATTGATTGATGTTGCCACTGAAAAAGTAGTTTCTCAGGTATCCGTTGCAAAATCTTATTTGGGTTTAACGTTCAGCGAGGATGAAAAACAGGTGTATGCCTCGGGAGGAAATGATAACAAGATTTTGGTTTTTAATATCGAAAATGAAAAATTGGTCGTTCAAGACCCTATCGTTTTGGGGAAAGCATGGCCAAAGGATATTTCTCCATCGGGTTTGTGCATTGACGATAGCCAATCACGCTTGTATGTGGTCACCAAAGGCGACAGCTCTCTTTATACTTGCGATACCAAGTCGAAACAAATGATCAGTAAATTGAATATCGGAGCCGCCGCTTATACTTGTTTGTTATCTCGTGATAAAAATCAGTTATATGTGTCGCTTTGGGGTGATTCAAAAGTATTGATTATTGATACGAAATCGAATACAATAAAAGCCGAAATTGCCACGAATAAAAATCCAAACGATATGATTCTGACGCAGAATGGACAATTTTTATTTGTAGCTAATGGAAATGATAATACGGTTGCAGTGATTGATTTACCAAAAATGAAGACCGTAGAAACCCTCACCACTTCACTTTTTCCTAATGCCCCAGTCGGTTCAACACCCAACGGTTTGGCTTTGAGTGCTGATGAGAATACCCTTTACATTGCCAATGCGGACAATAATTGTCTTTCGGTTTTTGATGTGACTAAAAAAGGGCAAAGTGCTTCAAAAGGATTTATTCCTACGGGTTGGTATCCAACGGGTGTAAAAGTGATTAATGAAAAGATTTTTGTGTTGAATGGAAAAGGTTTCACACCAAAAGCCAATCCAAATGGACCGCAACCTTTAAAAATCAAAAAGTCGCAGGATATAGGGGCAAATCCAGAAGCTAACAAAGGGGTTGTTGAATACATTGGTGGTTTGTTTAAAGGTACTATGTCAATCATAAACCAACCAAGTGCGAAGGATTTGGAAAGTTATTCACAATTAGTTTACGCCAATACGCCCTATTCTAAAAATAAAGAATTGAACGCTGAGGGAGAAAAAGGAAATCCAATACCGATGAAAGTGGGCGATAAATCTCCCATCAAATATGTTTTTTATATCATTAAGGAAAATAGAACGTACGACCAAGTATTGGGAGATGTCAAAGGTGGAAACGGAGACCCAAATCTTTGTCTTTTTCCAGAGAGAACAACACCAAATCAACACGCTTTGGCAAAAGAGTTTGTCTTGTTAGATAATTTTTATGTAGACGCCGAAGTGAGTGCCGATGGCCATAATTGGTCTTCAGCGGCGTACGCCAATGATTACGTTGAGAAAAACTGGGTAACGAGTTACGGTGGCCGTGGTGGAAGTTATGATTATGAAGGACAAAAGTCAATTGCCTACCCAAGAGATGGTTTTATTTGGGATCATTGTGCCAGAACTGGCATTACCTATCGTTCTTATGGATGGTTTGCGGATAATGAAAAACCAAATATCAAAGCGATTGAAGGTCATTTTTGCCCAACTTTCAAAGGGTACAATTTAGGTTACATGGATATCAAAAGAGAAGAAGCTTGGGAAAAAGATTTTGACGAATTATTAGCAAAAAATGCCGTTCCAAATTTTAACTCCGTTCGCTTTGGAAATAATCATACTTCTGGCGCAAGACTTGGCATGCCAACGATAGAAGCCGCTGTTGCGGATAATGATTTAGCGGTGGGTCGCTTTGTTGAACATTTATCAAAAAGTGCTATTTGGAAGGAATCAGTGGTATTTATTTTAGAAGATGATGCGCAAAATGGGTCGGACCACGTGGACGCACACCGCTCAATTGCCTTCGTGGCAGGAGGATTCGTGAAGCGTAATTACGTTGATCACACCATGTACACGACTTCTGGTATGCTTAGAACCATGGAATTAATTTTAGGCTTGAAACCCATGAGCCAATATGATGCAGCAGCAACACCGATGTGGAGATGTTTTACGGATAAAGCAACCACCATTCCGTTTAAATCTGTAGAAGCCAATATTGATGTAAATGCCAAAAATGTGGCGGTAAACTCAAATTCAAGAAAATCTCAACTCCTTGATTTTAGTAAACCAGATATGATAAACGACAAACTTTTCAGTGAAATTATCTGGAAAACACTTCGGGGAGAAAAGAGTGTAATGCCAACCCCAAGAAGAGGTGCATTTGTGAAATTAGTGAAGCAAGACGTTGAGGAAGACGACAAAGATTGATTCATTTTTTAGTGTTTTTTTAGCCTACTATGCTGTTGAAATATAACAGAATAGTAGGCTTTTTTTATACTTAAATAGTTGGATATCAATATTTTAATAAAAATTATGATTTAAAAATGTTCAATTTTTAAGTTCATAATTTATTAAATATATGATAATGTAATCGACTAATCTTGGTAAAATGACTTGGGTAAATTTGTATTTAAAAATTTACCAAATCAAATCTAACTCATGCAAATTTTTACAAAGTTTCAACTAAAAAGAATACTTTTTGTAAGTTTTCTTTTCTTCGCTTTTTTAAACTATTCATCCTTTGGTCAAGGAACCGATGCGTCAATTTACGGAAAAATAATTGACGAAAAAGGCGAGTCAGTGCCAGGAGCTTCCATTCGTATCAAGAATGAATCAACCGGATTTCAATCAGGTAGCGTTTCCAATGTGCAAGGCGAATATCAATTGCAACAATTGCCGCTTGGGAAACCATATACCATCATTATTTCATTTGTAGGTTATCAAAGCCTAAAATTTTCAGACTATGCACTGAATCAGGGAGATAAATTGAAAATTGATGCTAAATTATTACCAGCAACAACCCAATTGAACGAAATCGTTGTGAGTGCCAATTCTTTCGTTAATAAAGAATCTGAACGGGCTGGTGCTGCCATTGCGGTTACTGCTTTACAGATGAAACAGTTACCCATGGAAGGCAGGAATTTTACGGCATTAACTGCTTTATCGCCTTTGCAAGGAAGAAATGGAAGTTTTAGTGGACAGCGTACCTCTTCAACCAACGTTACCATGGACGGCGCAAATGCCCGTAATATGTACACCAATGGCGCCGTAGGAAATGGCCCTTACACCATTTCACAAGAGGCCATTCGGGAGTATCAAGTTTCTACTAATAACTATGATGTTACGCAAGGTCGTCAAGGGGGTGGTTCGGTAAATGCCGTAACAAAGAATGGAACAAATACGATGGAAGGATCCGCTTTTTTCTTTCAGCGAGCAAATCAAGCTACTATTTTTGGCAATAAAATACCTTTAAACAGTGAATTTT
This sequence comes from Arcicella sp., assembly GCA_040403275.1. Classification (GTDB taxonomy): domain Bacteria; phylum Bacteroidota; class Bacteroidia; order Cytophagales; family Spirosomataceae; genus Arcicella. The sequence continues at coordinate 3,578 of JBBAKZ010000308.1, forward strand.
TTCCGAATGGAACTCCTCGGAAATTAGAGATTGATCAAAAGCAATTTGGTTTCTCCTTAGGCGGGGCTTTAATCAAAGACAAACTTCATTATTTTGTTGCCGTTGATCGCCAAACGGAAACAATTCCTTTTCAGATTGCGCCAGTTTTCGATGCAACGCAAGAACAAAATTATGGTATCACGAAAGCAAATTTAGACCAACTGATTTCGGTAGCTCGTGAAAAATACGGCTTAAAAAATACGACCCAATACGGAGATTTTTCAAGACAAACAGAAGCAAATGCCATTTTTGCTCGACTTGATTGGCAAATCAATAGTAAAAATAAATTGACTTTTCGTAACAACCTAACGACATGGTTAAGCCCTCAATCGTCTAATGATAACTCAAATATCAATCTTCTAGAAAGTTGGGTTGGATTTAAATCTACCGAAAACAGTACGCTTCTTTCCCTTCGTTCTGATTTATCACCCAATCTTACCAATGA
>JBBAKZ010000309.1:0-4059 GCA_040403275.1 Arcicella sp.
TGTTTTGGCAGCTTCCGCAAAAGTCAAAATCTGCAATTCGGTAGCTGGACTTACGATTGTTGAAAACTCAGTGTTGTAAATTCCGTTAATAAAATATAAAATATTGCCTTCCAGATTCGGAATAGGCATTTCTTCTAAATCTTGAGCCGAAAAATTGGTCACTGCATTGAAATCAAATGCTTGATTTACGAGATTTTTTACGTTTGAATATTTCCACTCTTCGTGTCTAATCGTGGGAAAACCCAATTTATCGAAACGTTCCAAGGCCTGCTTACGGATTTGATGCACGGCTGATTTTGCTTCGCCATTCATTCGTCCCTCGGCAGTTTTAAAATCGGCGATTAATTGAGTTTTTAAGTCTGTATTGTTCATAATTTAATTATAATCTTTGAAAACTCATTAAACAGTTTCGCTCAATTCTTTGGATTCAGCATCGACTTCCGCTTTAATCCAATCGTAACCTCTTTCTTCCAATTCCAAAGCCAATTCTTTAGTCCCTGATTTTACAATCCGTCCTTTGTATAAAACGTGAACAAAATCTGGCACAATAAAGTCTAATAATCGTTGATAGTGAGTAATGACAATGGTTGCATTTTCGGGTGACTTCAATTTATTAACGCCTTCAGCCACAATGCGAAGGGCATCAATATCGAGTCCAGAATCTGTTTCATCTAAAATTGCCAATTTTGGATTTAAAACGGCCATTTGAAAAATTTCGTTGCGTTTTTTTTCACCTCCCGAAAATCCTTCGTTTAATGAACGATTCAACAAAGATTGGTCAATATTGACAATTTTCATTTTCTCTTTGAACATTTTCAAAAATTGCACCGCATCCATTGCATCTTCGCCACGATATTTGCGCATTTCGTTTACAGCTGTTTTTAAGAAATTAGTTGTCGAAACACCCGGAATTTCTACGGGATATTGAAAGGCTAAAAAGACCCCTTTGGCAGCACGTTCTTCCGGGGCCAATTCTAATAAATCCTCCCCTTCAAAATCCACGGTTCCACCAGTTACCTCATAAGTATCACGACCAGCCAAAACAGAGGCTAAAGTGCTTTTCCCTGCACCGTTTGGTCCCATGATGGCATGAACTTCGCCCGCTTTTACCTCTAAGTTTAATCCTTTTAGAATTTCTTTTTCCCCAATTTTAGCCTGTAAATTGCTGATTTTTAACATTATATTGTATTATTTGTATTTTCGTTATTATATAGTGACACAAAATTACGTTCCACGCTTTTGCATTCCAAGTGTTTATTTAGAACAACTCTAAGTAAAGAAAAAAAGTTTCAACGGATTTTAGATTTGGACTAGGTGCGTTACCTTAGAGATTTGGGATTTGTTTGTGCAATATTTTGTTACCATAAATCCGAAATCGAAAAGGTTACGCACTTCATCCAAATCAAAAATTTACTTGACTTTATCAATAAAAAAAGAGTTATTGCGAAAAATCAAAAAGTCATCTATAAATCCATGCAAAAAACAATTCATGTTTCCTCGGAAGTAAGCACACTAAAACGTCTTTTAATTCATAGTCCTGACAGCGGACTTGGAAAAGTTGTTCCTTCAAAAGCGCAAGATTGGCTATTTGAAGATATTATTCATTTGGATACCATGCGTAGAAAGGAGTATGATTTTTATGTAAAAACACTCTTGTATTTTCTTGACCCTGAAAAGATAAAAGGGAAATTAAAAGAAATAGATTCCGATGTAGAACGCAATTTTTTCAAACCCGATAGCCCCGATTATTTTAATTCTGATAAGGTTATTGAACTGCAAAAACTATTATCCGATATTCTTGAAAATGATTTAACTCGTATGAAATTGGTCGCTGCTGCCTGTGCCATTGAAAAAGAGTGGTACACCACACACGACGAATTGTTTAACCTTCCTCCGGCTGAATTATCCAAAACGTTGATTTCAGGGACGACGCCTTCGGGAGAAATGCTTTTTCCTCCGATTCCAAATTTTATATTTACCCGTGATATTGGAATTACTATTAATGACCATATTTTACTGAATCGTCCCAAAAAACAAGCTCGTACCCGTGAGGCTTTGTTGGTACAATACATTTTTTATAATCACGATATTTTCAAAGAGGTTCGTCAAAATTTGATTGAAATTCCTGATAATGAAACGTTATTTTTATTGCCCGAAGGACAAGCCGAAGAAGCGCAATCAACCTTAGAAGGTGGCGATGTAATGATGGTAGCAAAAAATCATTTGTTAATCGGAATCTCGGAGAGAACAACCATTTATGCTGCTAAACAGGTAATTAAAATTTTGTTTGAAAAGAAAATTGTTGATAAAGCTACGCTCGTAAAAATCCCGAATAAACGTGATTACATGCACATTGATACGGTATTCACGCAGGTAAAACGCAATGTATGGGTGCTGTTAGGTTCACTGGCAAAACCACAAATAAATGGGGAAGACGAAGCATTGATAAATGCTGGCTTGTTGAAATCTAAAAAGGCAGAGGAAGTGCATATTGTTCAATTTCGCCGAGGACAAGAAAATGACCTGCGAGTGATTGAAAGTCTAGAAGAATTATTAACCGAAATATCAGTTTATGACCTTGATTGTCAGCCACTTGACGTAAAATTTATTTATTCTGGCAATAATGAATTTCCTTACGGTGCCAGAGAACAATGGACAGATTCTTGTAATCTTTTGGCAGTGAAAGAAGGCGTTGTGATTGGTTATGACCGAAATGACAAAACGCTGGAGGCTTTCAAAAATGCAGGATTTGAAGCCGTAAAAATGGAAGATTTATTACAAGATTTTGAAACAGGAATTAAAAATCCTGAGACGTTAACGGATACGTTCATTATGTTGCCATCAGCAGAACTTTCACGTGCCAGAGGTGGTTCGCATTGTATGTCGATGCCAATACTTCGGGAACAATTTTAAGTTGTGAATTATTTATTTGTGATTTGTGAGTTAAAATTGGATTCCAGAATCACTAACTTACAACTAAATAATTCACAACTCACTAAATCACAACTAAAAAAGCCATGCGTTCACAAACAACTTCCAACCTGCTCATGATTCGTCCGGTCAATTTTGGTTTTAACCAAGAAACTGCTGAATCAAATGCTTTTCAAAATGCTAAATTTGGCGAGCAAAACAAAGATAAATCCCAACAAATTGCCTTAAAAGAATTTGATGAAATGGTTAATCACTTACGCAAAGTAGGTGTAAATATCATGGTAATTGATGACACTTCCGAACCTTATACGCCCGACTCAATTTTTCCAAACAACTGGGTATCTTTTCATGGAAATGGCTCGGTGATTACGTACCCAATGCAGGCAGAAAATCGTCGGCTGGAACGTCGGGAGGAGATTATTGAACAGATTTCGGAATTATTTTATATCAATCGCAGAATAGATATATCAGGTTTTGAAAGTGAAAACAAATTCTTAGAAGGAACGGGTTCTATGGTACTCGACCGCAAGTATAAGACTGCTTACGCCTGTTTGTCGCCACGTACACAAGCGGAGGTCTTGAAAGAATTTTCAATTCAAATGAATTATGAAATCATTGCTTTTAATGCCGTTGATGATGCTGGTAAACAGATTTATCATACAAATGTGTTGATGTGTATTGGTGATATGTTTGCCGTAATTTGTTTAGAAGCAATTCCTGATTTGGATGAAAGATTGCTGGTCAGAAATGCTTTAGAACAATCGGGAAAAAGGATTGTTGATATTTCAATGGAGCAAATGAATCAGTTTGCGGGTAATATGCTCGAAGTTAAAAGTCAAAAAGGGGAGAAAATATTAGTCATGTCAAGTTCAGCGTATAATTCGCTGAAACCTAAACAACTTGAAATATTAAATGAATATTGTAGCATTTACCATTTTGATTTATCCATGATTGAAGGCAATGGTGGCGGTTCTGCTCGATGTATGATGGCGGAGATTCATTTGCCAATGAAATAGTGAGCAACCAGAATTTTATCAGTAGATAATTTTCTGATTGCTGGTTAATTTAAAAATGGGAACACTATTTTCATTGAACCGTATGATTATTATGTTAATTTATTGTTAATAA
>JBBAKZ010000310.1:0-1291 GCA_040403275.1 Arcicella sp.
TAGTATTTCTGTAAAGTTTTTTTGTAATATTTAGCACCAATAATCAGTTTTCGATTATCGATTTTTATTGAAATATCGGTTTGCATTTTGTGTAAAAATTGGTCTGCTTCTCCTGTCATTTTCCACGGTAAATATTCTCTAAAAACTTTTGCTTCAGGAACTTCTATTTTATAAAAATTGCGAATAAATTCCTCAAAAAGTTTGGCCATTTGGTGCTCATCTCGCAATCAGTGCTTGAACTTAAAATGGCCATTTTCTTCACTTATTAACATATTTCTGTGAATTAACTCGCTGATATGCAATCAAAAAACATAAAATGAATTATTTCGATTGACTTATACTTGATAAGAAATAGTATCTGTTAAAACCATAACATTTATTTCTTCTAGACGATAAATAATCGTTCTGATTTCATGTCTTAGCGAAGGGGAGAGGTTTGTAAATTGTGTGAGATTTTGGAGTGTAGTTTTCAAAATTTGATTCGGTAAAATATCCGCCGAAAGTTCATCAAATTTATGGTCGTCGATAAACAAATTCTTCAAAGCAGCTTTTGCTCCTAAGGAATTAATATATCTTCATTGTGCAATTCTTCTTTCTGCGCATCAATCATGGCTTGGATAGTTTCAAATTCCTCCTCAGCAAGTTTAAAAAGACTGCCTTGATTAGTTTTTAAAATTTCGGAATCTTTAAAAAAGTATTGCGATTTTAATTCTTTCCAATCAATTGGTTGAAGCATTTCTCATTGATTTTAAATAAAATTACTTCTCCTATTGCCAAACTAATTACGGTAGCTATAAAATGCTGAGTTTGATTGATTTTGAAGGAATCAATCGAACAGATGCGAGGGTTTACGTTAAGCCACTAATAATTTTGAATTTTCTTAGCCAGCATTTTTTTGAAATAGATTTTGGTATAGATAATTAAAACACAAAATGCCTCTTAATTTTGAAGATATGAGGCACAAAAAAAAGTCCTGATTTTGTCAGGACTCTTTTGGGTTCTTTCGAAAGAAACTATAATGAAGTAGATATTACTTCTTAGTAGTGTCAGCTGACATAGCAGTTGTATCTGCAGCAACAGCAGCAGTATCAACAGCAACAGTAGTATCAACAGAAACTGCAGTTGAATCAGTAGTACCTTCAGTTTTTTTCTCAGAACAAGCAGCTAATGACATCATTGAAGCTACTAAAGCGAATGCAAAGAATTTTTTCATTTTTTGTGGTGATTTGGGTTTGTAACTGTTGCAAAATTATGTACAACTTCGGTACTGTGCAAGTAATTACGAAGAAAT
>JBBAKZ010000310.1:1301-4059 GCA_040403275.1 Arcicella sp.
AAAACTTAATAAACCTAAGTTTTAACGATAACTTTATTTTTTAACTTCTAAATCAAGGCGTAATAAATTTTTAAATTCTTGGATTATTACTATTTTGGACAAAAAAATAGCCTTCATTCTTAGTGAAGGCTATCTAAATCTTATGAAACTATCCTTTTCAGTCGGTCGTAAAAACCAGTGCTTTTGAAAGTAAATGTTTTATGCAATATATAATTAAAGACAAAACTAAATCCCATGCCTACTACCTGACTTCCTAATTCATTTAAGTTTACTGGTTTATTACCAAAAGGCAAAATTGCTGAATGTTCACCTAAGGTATTGGCCACATATTCGAGCGAGGCAACGGCAAAGAACCATGTAATTCCCCACGATGCTGTGGCAACCATCATGAATTTTAGCATTTCTCGTCGTGTTTGGTTGGTATTACGAGCATCGAAAGCAAACATCTTGGTCAGTACAAAACCTACAACAAATGAAATTAAATAAGCTAAAGAAACAGCTGTACTGTAAGATAGTTGAAAACTATTCCTGAGTATACTGCCCGCTATTAATTGTACAGCCGCCCCCGTTCCTGCGACTAAAAAGTAGGCTATGAGGTCTTTTTTATTTAATAATTTTGACAATGTTAAAAAAGTTTTTTAACTAAATCAGGGGCTATACCCAAGAGAATAGTCAAGATGGTTGTGAGGATAAGAGTATATTTAAAAACGGGCGAAATTTCGATTTTTTCGGTATCTCCATTTCTCATGTATGCCGCAATAATTGGTTTGAAATAATAATAAATACCAACCACTGACATTAAGATAGCAACTACTAATAAACTTTTAAAGATGCCAGATGGATTAGAAAAAGCATCAGCAAAGATAAAAAACTTTCCGAAGAAACCCGCCGTCAGTGGAATTCCTGCCAATGATAGCATCGAAACTGCCAACACAAAGGCTAAGAATGGATTATTTTTTGCTAAACCATTCAAGGCATCAAAACTCTCATCTGGTTTTCCTGCTTTAGATTTTGCTTCTGAAACAACTATTAAAACGGCAAATGCACTAATGGTTGCCATTGAATAGGCTAATGAATAAAATAAGATAGATGAATTTGTTTCTGGGCGTTTGGCCAAAACAGTTATCAATAAATATCCGGCGTGTGAAATACTTGAATATGCCAACATCCGCTTGAAGCTTTGTTGGTAAACAGCGGTTAGATTTCCTACAATCAAAGTTATTGCCGTGATATAAACCATTGGATTTCCCCACGTTCCGTACATATCTGGAAAAGCAGTTGAAAGCAAACGATAAGTAGCTGCAACACCCGCCGTTTTTACAACGGTTGACATGAATGCGGTGAATAAGCTTGGCGCACCATCATACACATCAGGCGTCCAGAAGTGGAATGGTGCGGCTGAAATTTTGAACAATAAACCTACCATCATCATAATTACGCCAATGGTCAGAATTGGCCCATAAATTCCACCCATTTGAGCTTTGGCATCTTTTACGGCTATCCCAATGCCGTGAATATCGAACGACCCCGTTGCTCCGTAAACTAAGGCTACCCCAAATAATAGAATTCCCGTCGCAAATGAACCCATTAAAAAATATTTCAACGCTGCTTCATTTGAACGTAAATTACGTTTATCTGACCCAGTGAGGACATACATCGAAACAGAAAGAATTTCTAATCCTACGAAAAGCATAATCAAGTTTTCGTAAGTAACCATCATGATTGCTCCAACGACTGAAAACATCATAATAGCGTAGTATTCAGCGGGATGTGAGTGTTCTTCATCATCACCAAATCCTCTTGAAATGGCTACTATCAATAACGTTGAAATTAAAATTACAGTCGTAAAATTGATGGATAAATTGTTGGTTTTCAACATTGAGTTGAACCACACATATTCATGGTTCCAGTCGATAAAATTCAGACTCAATGCGATGACGATGAAAATGAGGGTTGCGGGTAATAGTATTTTACGGTTATTTAAAAAACCGAGAAATAAACTACTTATTCCAAAAAGTGATAATGCTATAATTGCGTTCATAATATCAGTTCTTAGGGATTAGGGGATGGGGGGTTAGGAATTAATTCAAACGATTAGCTACCAGTTGTTTTACCATTATTGATGTAAATATTCAACCTATTATACTAAACGTGTGTTCTAAAACCTAAAACCAATTACCTAAAGCCTCTATTACTTAATGATTGATAATAATTGTGTTACGGCAGGTTCAGTTAATTTTAATAAAATATTCGGAGCAACACCGAGCAAAATAACCATAAATGACAATGGAAATAAAACTACTTTCTCGGATAAGGTCAAATCTGTAAAACCTTCTGTAATGCGAGAAGTGATGCCAAACATAGATTTTTGAACCATTCTTAACATATACACTGCTCCTAAGATGATGGTTAATCCAGCAATTGCACCTGCCCAAACATTGTATTCATAAACTCCTTTCAATAATAAAAATTCACCTACAAATCCGTTGGTTAATGGCATGGCAACTGAGCCCAACATCAAAATAATAAAATAAACCGTCAAGTTTGGAGTGGTTTGGGTGATTCCGCCCAAACGAGCCAATTCACGTGAATTAGTGCGTTGTTGGATAATTTCAACGATAAAGAAAAGACCTACTACGTTAATACCGTGGGCAAACATTTGGATTAACGCCCCTTGAATACCGTCAATATTTCCACTAAAAATACCCGCTGCCATCAAGCCTACGTGGGCAAATGATGAATATGCAATGAGTCGTTT
>JBBAKZ010000311.1:0-4051 GCA_040403275.1 Arcicella sp.
TTTGATTATTTCTGGTTCGTTTTGGGCAATTATATTAGTGATGTAACATGAGAAAATTGTGAGGAGGAGGATTGATTTCATATTTTTGGGGTTAGGGTTTAATGAAAAAATCCAAATTTCGAAGGGAAGCTAGGATTTTCAATAAAGGAAATTTTTGATTTATTCTACTTCTTCACCACCAATCGCTGCCCCACACTTACCGAAAAATTCTTGATATTATTCCATTTAACAATTTCATCTACCGAAACGCCGTAGATTTTCGAAAGTCTAAAAACCGTCTCTCCGGCTTGTAGAATATGATATTGGGCATTAATATTCGCAGAAACTGATGAATTCCTGTACGTTCTCGATGAGGTAAATTCCGTTGCTCGCTTTGTCTCACCTCCCATAATGACCAATTCTTGACCAATTTCAACCGTGTTGGTTTCCAAGTTATTCCACTGTTTGATATTTTCTACGCTTACGTTATAGATTTTTGAGACTCGATAAATTGTTTCTCCTGCTTGAATCTTATGAATGATTTTATAATTTGGCTTTGTACTCGCAGGAGCAGGTATAAAAGGTTTATGGACGGCTGCTGTTGTTGGCGAAGAGGGATAAACCATCTTTGAAACCGTGGTATTGGTTGCTGGACTAATCGTAGTTGGAATCGAAACAGGCGTTGAAGTGATTGAGGCGGCTCCATTATTTTCAGACGGAATTGTTATTACTTCTCTAACAATGGTTGGGCTAGTAGCGTTTTTATTTTCAGGAGATTTATTTTCAGCGGGATACGTATGAATAGTTGTCACAACCTCACCTTCTTTCAAGGCTCCAGTGATGGGCGAACTACTTGTCTGATATACTTTCAAACGCTGCCCAATTCTCAGTGGAATACTCGAATACATATCGTTCAAATCATACAATTCATCGACCGACATATTATACAATCTTGAAATACTATAAAAAGTTTGTTTTGGTTCTACCGTATGATTTTTTACAATTTTGTTGCTTGATGTGCCAACATTTGACGAAGGACTCGTAACCACTGGCGTACTATAAACCGTGGTTGAAGTAGCTTTAATGGACGGCTGAAGTGTCGTTACCGCTGTTGGGGTGTTAGGCTCTAAAGTTGTTGGTGCTGGAATCGTTTTCGTAATAACTTGCTTAGTTGAAGATATGCCCGTATTCAGGTCTGTTTTTGTTTCAAAAACTGTTGTTACTGGCTCTGTAATTTTTGGTAAAACTACTGATCTTTTTTCAGGTTGTGGCTCTATATTAGGTTGTTGGGGCGTTGGCGTAAAGATGGGTTTGTTATCCGTCATGATAAGTTTTTTATCTTCGGGCAATTGGACATATTCCACACTTTGTCCTTCTGGGCGAGTTTCAATCAACCATAACAAACGTCCTTTTTGTAGCCTTTGCACTTGTGCAATCCGGTTTTTTGCCATCAATTCTTCCATTTGCATACCGTACATTTGCGAGATTTTCCAGAGCGTTTCGTAGCCCAACACGGTGTGATAGGCTACCACCGCATGATGATCTTTTTTCTTCAAATAATAAACTTCATTCGGAATAATTCTGTCATTTTCGTCAAGATCATTAAATCTCAGAAAACGTTTTAGGTTAATTCCCGCTCTTTCGGCAATACTTTCAGGCGTGTCTCCTTGTTGAGCAAGAATCCCTTTTTTACCATTAATTTCATAAAAAATGGGTTCATTTGGGGTAGGTATGGCTGTTAGCTTAACCAAAACAGGAAAACCAATGTCCTGATTTGATGATAATTGCTCTTCGGAAAACTTCTTTTGATTATTTTTTATTTTTAAATCTAAATACTGCTGATTATTTACGGGCAAATAAACGGTATAATCTTTATCATTGGGAACCGAAGAAGACCTTAACCAAGCATTATTGATAATCACATCCGACACTGATACGTCTAATTCTTGAGCAATATCAATCAAATTTTTCCCACGACTGTTATTATACTCAAAAAGATAAGTTGGATTGGCAATGTTTTTAGTTTGATTATACTGTTTCTCCATAAAATGACGGTAAGCTAGAAAGCGTAGCACGTACCAGTCGGTGGTAGAATTAACAGTTATTTCATTTTTGTAGGCCCAATCATTATCCGCCATTCTACGAACTGCTCCCAAACCCAAACGATAAGATAACAAGGTGGACATCCAATTTTTCAAAATCATATTACTTCTTGACAAATAAATGGCTGCTCCTTTGGTTGCAGCGGCAATATGTTTACGTTCATCGACAACCCCATCAACCCGCAATCCCACTTCTTGGGCTGTCTCTCGCTTAAATTGCCAATAACCCACAGCATTGGAAGTAGAAACCGCTTCAGGATTAAAGGCACTTTCTTGAACACAGAGATACTTGAATTCATCGGGAATACCTTCTTCTGCCAAGATTTTTTCAATAATTGGAAAATAAAGCGTCATTTTTGTTACGAGCGTACTAAGATATTTCTGATTTGCGTTCAGATTTTCAATTTCTTTTTCGATAATTGTACGAGCATCGCTATCAATCTTTACATTTACAGCGCCCACAAACATACTACGAGGGAGATCCTGTGCTGAGATTTCAGCACAGGCAAATATTGCCAGCAACGACAGCGTAAGATACTTTTTCATAAATAAAGAATATTTTATGGGTAATATAGGAAGAAATAAATAGTCATTTTCTATCGGAAAGTAATAAATTATCAAGCATTTAATGGCTAAATTTCAAATAATATTTTCATTCAAACTTTCAGTTTCGACTTTTTTTAAATCCTTTACTTTTTATTTAATTCTGTGGCGGTCTTATTATTGGGTGATACAAAAATAAATAAAAAAACGGATAAAATTTACTGAAACGAACTTTGCAAAACCATAGACTTTCAGAACGTAAATCAATAAAAATGCCAAGAAGTTAAAAACTATGAGATTTAACGTAATTTTGTAATAGATATTTGTAGAAATGAGTTTACGGTAAATAGTAGAACGCATAAAATAAATAGTGAAACAAACGATTCAAGATTAACCAACAACATGATATTAATTGAAAATACGGTAATCAGTGATGATATTATTGAGAAATTTTTTGTGTGCGACCTCATCAAATGTAAAGGCGCATGTTGCGTAGAAGGAGATTTAGGCGCTCCTTTGAATGAAGATGAATTGCCAATAATGGACCAAATATATAAGGACGTAAAACCTTATCTCTCCGAAATTGGCATTCAAGCCATTGAAAAAGAAGGCGTTTACGTAAAAGATTGGGAAGGCGATTTTTCAACGCCCGTCATTGAAGGACGTGAATGTGCCTACGCCATTTATGATGACAGAAATATTTTAAAATGTGGCATCGAACAAGCTTATCTCGATGGTAAAATCGCTTGGCGTAAACCGATTTCGTGCCATTTATATCCGATTAGAATTACTAAATACGAACATTACGATGCTTTAAACTACGACCGTTGGCACATTTGCTCGGATGCGTGCACGCACGGCGCAACTTTGGGCGTAGAAGTTTATAAATTTTTAAAAGAACCACTTATCCGAAAATATGGAGAGGCTTGGTATCAGGAATTATTGGAGGAAGTTAAAGATAGAACCTAAAATTATCATGAAAGAATTTAAAAGAACCACCGTTACTGCAGCTTTGATTTATGCCAACGGGCCGATTCATATTGGACACCTTGCGGGCTGCTACCTTCCCGCAGACATTTACGTGCGTTATTTACGTTCGACTGGGCAAGACGTTAAGTTCATTTCGGGAACGGATGAGCATGGTGTACCCATTACGATAAAAGCAAAAAAAGAAGGCGTAACACCACAGGAAGTAGTTGATAAATATTATAAAATTATTAAAAACTCTTTCGAGGCGTTTGGGATTTCGTTTGATATTTATTCAAGAACTTCCAATAAAGTTCACCACGAAATGTCACAGGATATTTTTAAAAATATCTACGACAAAGGGCAATTTGTGGACGAAACCACTGAACAGTACTATGACGAAAAAAATAAAACCTTTTTAGCCGACCGTTACATTATTGGCACTTGCCCTAAATGTGGCA
>JBBAKZ010000312.1:0-4041 GCA_040403275.1 Arcicella sp.
ATCAATTCCTTCGTTTACAATATCACAGATTTCTTGTGGAATATTAAAATTCTCAGAATCGGTTTTATGTTTCGTCAAATCCTCAACATCCACGGTTCTGAAAGTTCCCAAACCAATATGAAGCGTTAAAGGTGTGAAATTAATTCCTTTCAACTCCAAACGTTTCATAATAATTTTGCTAAAGTGCATCCCTGCGGTTGGAGCGGCAACTGCCCCAACGTGTTTTGCATAAATTGTTTGAAAACGCTCTTCATCGGCAGCTTCAACATTACGTTTGAAACGAATTTCGTCAGGAAGTGGCGTTTCGCCTAATAAATGAATTTGCTTCATCAAAGCATCGTGGTCGCCATCGTATAAGAAACGGATGGTACGTCCACGAGAAGTCGTGTTATCAATCACCTCGGCTACTAAATCACTATCGCCAAAATACAATTTGTTGCCCACACGGATTTTACGAGCGGGATCCACCAAAACGTCCCAAAGACGGTGGTCACGATTTAATTCACGTAATAAAAAAACTTCAATTTTTGCGCCGGTTTTTTCTTTTTGACCAAATAAACGAGCTGGAAATACTTTGGTATCGTTGGTAACCATTACATCACCGTCGTCAAAATATTGCAAAATATCGGTAAACATTTTGTGTTCAATCGTTTTTGTTTTGCGATTTACCACCATCATGCGTGATTCTCCACGATGTTCGGTTGGGTATAGAGATATAAGATTGTTTGGTAAATCGAACCTAAATTCGGACAATTTCATTCTAATGATATTTGCGGTTTTTTCGCCTGGAATCATGTGCTTTTGTTTTTTATACTATTCTTTTTGTGATAAATGGAATTGGTTTAGCGATTTTCAACGAGTAAAAATCTTAAAATTATACCAAAGTCCAATGCCCAAACACCAACGACCTCAATACGATTCTTGCAAATATACAATTTTGAGATAGGGCTTGTCAATAGAAATCGAGAATAAGTTTTAAAATAATTCTTGAGTGATTGGCTATTTTAAGGGAATTAGTTGACTGAATGGATATAATGGCAGATTTTGAGGAATTGTGAAACCCATTAAAAACCCCAAAAAAATCCAAATTCCTTCGTTATTTAACAAAAGTTTTCTTGAAATAGTTGTCTCAAAAAAAACATCTATGATTTTTAGGAAAAAAAGGGGAAAATAAAAAAATAAGCGGTGCCATCAGTGTTAATATTTCCTAATCTAACATTTACTCTAATAAAACAAATTTGTTTAAATTCGGTTAAAGTAGCAGTTGAATAATCGTTTATAAATTAAAAAATGTCAAAAGTATCAATATTTTGGTTTCGCCGAGACTTACGTTTGCACGACAATGCGGGCCTTTTACACGCATTAACATCTGGAAATCCAGTTTTGCCTATTTTTATTTTTGATAGAAATATTTTGGATAAATTGGAGGATAAAAAAGATAGGAGAGTAGAATTTATCCATAAGATTATCACGGAAATACAAACGGAGTTGAATAAATTGGGGTCAACGTTTTTAGTAAAATACGGAACACCAGAAGAAATTTTCCCTGAATTATTAAATCAGTATAATCTTTCAGCGATTTATACCAATCATGATTATGAATCCTACGCCCAATCACGAGATAATAAAGTTGCCGAATACGCAATGACAGAAGGTGTTGAATTCAAAACGTATAAAGACCAAGTTATTTTCGAGAAAGATGAAGTTCTTTCTGGCGCAGGTACACCCTACACCGTTTTCACCCCCTACAGTAGAAAATGGAAGGAAAAACTAAATCAGTCTTCCCTAAATTCCTATCCGAACGAGGCACATTTTGATAATTTCTTGAAGACTGATAAAACGGAAATTCCAAGTTTGGAAACGCTGGGTTTTAAAAAAGTTGGAGGACATTTTCCCAGTAAGGAAGTGCATGAAAGCATCATCAAAAACTACGCCGAAAAGCGTGATTTCCCGGGAGTTGAAGGCACTTCGAGGCTCTCAGTACATCTTCGTTTTGGAACGATTAGCATTAGGGAATTAGCTCGTAAGGCAAAAGATTTATCCGAAACATGGTTGAATGAGCTAATTTGGCGTGATTTCTATTTTAATATTCTCCATCACTTTCCACAGGTTGGTCAGGGGCATGCGTTTAGAAAAGAGTACGAAAAAATCCAATGGCGTAATAATGAAAAAGAATTTCAACTTTGGTGCGAAGGCAAAACGGGCTACCCAATTGTGGATGCGGGAATGCGAGAATTAAACACCACGGGTTTTATGCATAACCGAGTGCGGATGATTGTGGCCAGTTTTATGATTAAACATTTATTGATAGATTGGCGTTGGGGTGAAGCGTATTTTGCTCAAAAACTAATTGACTACGACCTTTCTGCTAACAATGGAGGATGGCAATGGGCGGCAGGCAGTGGTTGTGATGCGGCACCTTATTTCAGGGTTTTTAACCCAAGATTACAAACCGAGAAATTCGATAAAAATTTGGACTATATCAAAAAATGGGTACCAGAATTAAATAGTTTAAATTATCCACAGCCAATCGTAGATCACGATTTCGCCCGCAAAAGAGTGTTGGAAGTATATCAGAAAGCATTAAAAGGATAATCGCAAAAAAAATGAGGAGTTATAATCTAGATTATAACTCCTCATTTTAATTAAATCTCAATTCATTTCTAAGTCCCGAATATTTTCTTAAATCTAAGGTTATCGCCCCAATTTTAAGTTCAACTTCTGCCCGAACCGGAATTTTATTAGCGTCGTCGGTTACCCAAAGTTTTACAGATTCTTCATCTTGGAAAAAGTTATTTTTAGGTAATTGAGGTGAGATTTTAAAAGTATTTATTTTCCCAAATTTAGTCTTTAAAACTTCCTTTCCTCTATATTTCAAACGCATATTATAAACTTCTCCTTCAAAAAAGAAAATGACAGGAACACTTTCTCCGACTGCCATTTTTGAAAAATTTATCGTTCTCAAATAATAATATCCACTCACAACATCCTGAATATTATTGGGTAATTGGAACTTTTTCTTTTCGTTATCATCGTCGATATCATACTGTTTTGCGGTATTTGCGTCGTGATTGAAAATAATTTTCTGTTCATTTTTATAATTTCCTTCTTCTTTTTTTTGATAAAAAAGTTGAGGCAAAATCAGGGCAGAATCAATGTAAGATGTCCAAACATCACGCACTTTGGTAAACCAATCGGTCATTCCTACGGTTCGAGCCACAATATTTACTTTATAGCATGGACGACCATTGGCATTTTGAAATTTATTGTCTACATCTACAATCGCTTCTGCTGCATTTACAAAACCGTAATGTACACGATATTCAATGTGCTCTCCAGTGGTAAAACTTGTTTGTTCAATGACACGGTCTTTCTCAACAGATTTAAAACTCAAGGCTGAAAAGATGAAAGCGATTGCAAAAAAGTGTTTTTTCATTTTACAAAAATTGTGGTAGTTTATCAGTTATATTTTTTAACCAAATAGGTTAAAAAACCGTCAAAATCGTTTGGAAATTGGGTATTGAAAATATTTTCAAACTCATTTTGCTTAGAATTATAGGTTTTAAAACTGACAAAATAAGCATTATTAGGCAAATCATTTTTGTTAAAGTGATGCCTTGGTAAATTCGGTAATTTACTATAAATCGTATCTTGGCTTTGTTCGATTTCTTCAATTAACGAATATTTTAATGAATCCTTATACTTATACGTAAAATTTGGCAGAAAGGTTCTGTACAAACTATCCAACTTCAACGTGCCACGATTGAGGTGTTTAATAAAAGAATCTCTAAAAATTTTTGATTGAGTAAATCGCTTAAATTGCTTAGAATCAATGCCGTACTTGAATTTTAGAAATCTTTGGGCGCCATAATCTCCAATAAAATTGGCCAAATTTTCACTCGTTTCATGGTCATTTTTAACAAAAATCGTTCCATGCGTCGTTTCGTGAATAATTAAACTCGCTAATTTCCCATCCGGGTAATATAGCATGTTCGATAAAATTATCTCGTTCAACCAACCTAACTTAGAGTAGGCAATCCC
>JBBAKZ010000313.1:0-4014 GCA_040403275.1 Arcicella sp.
TTTTTTATGTCGTCAGACGGATTTATTGGCAGCAGCCGCTCAAACGGGTAAGGTTGTAAATATCAAAAAAGGACAATTTATGTCGGGCGTTTCGATGAAATTTGCCGTAGAAAAAGTTCTTTTTGAGAACCCAAATGCCACCGTTTTTTTAACTGATAGAGGAAATTCTTTTGGTTACGGAGATTTGGTAGTTGATTATCGAAATATTCCCGAAATGCAAGCCCATGGTGTGCCGGTTGTGATGGATTGTACGCATTCGCTTCAACGTCCAAACCAAAGCACTGGGGTGACTGGTGGAAATCCCCAAATGATTGAAACAATTGCCAAAGCAGCCATTGCGGTAGGGGCTGAAGGTTTATTCATCGAAACCCATCCCAATCCCTCAATTGCTAAGTCGGATGGCGCAAATATGTTGCCGCTTGACCAATTAGAAAGGCTTTTGGAAAAATTGGTGAGAGTTCGTGAAGCGATTGTTTAAGGATTAGTCATTGGTTATTAGTTACTGGTTTTTAACCGAAATTTTAATATTTTTCATTAATTTTGCATAAAATATTGGTTATTTGAAGGTGATTTTGTGTAGAATTCAACTGATGACTGATTACTAATAATAGAGAACTAAACAATGATTTACCCAATAATCGCATACGGGGATCCCGTTTTGAGAAAAGTTACCCTTGATATTGACCAGTCTTACGATGTAAAAAAACTCTCGGAAGATATGTTCGAGACCATGTACAATGCCAAAGGCGTAGGTTTGGCCGCTCCACAAATCGGACTTAATGTACGTATGTTTGTGGTGGATGGTCGCCCTTTCAACGAAGGGGAAGACATGGAAGAACGGGATAAAGACCCTTCGTTAATTGACTTTAAAAAGGTATTTATCAATGCTGAAATCTTGGAAGAAGATGGTGACGATTGGGCTTTTGAAGAAGGATGTTTGTCAATTCCTGACGTTCGAGAAGAAATTTATCGTCCCGAATATGTAAGGATTCGGTATTTTGATACCGATTGGAAGGAACATACGGAAGAATACGAAGGACTTGCTGCCAGAATTATTCAACATGAATACGATCACATTGACGGGATACTTTTCACCGACCATTTAAACCCCGTGAAGAAGCGAATGTTGAAAAATAAGCTCGCAAAAATTACCAAAGGAAGAGTTGATGTTGATTACAAAATGAAATTTCCTAAACTATAATTACCTAGTTTCCTGCGAAACATAGATTCGGTGAAATTTACTTATCCTAAAATGGCTGATTTCCTAATTTGATTCCTAATATTGTACCACGAGTTTAGACTCGTGGTTTTTTTATGTCAAATCCCAAAATATAATTATGACGATAAATACTTTCTCCAATTACGAAACTCTTTCTGAGGCAACGGCCCAAAAAATCATGGATGTTTTGAAACAAAAGCCTGAGTCGTTAATCTGCATTGCTTCTGGCGATACACCTTTAGGCGTGTGTAAATTCCTTGCCCAAGCCGATAAAAAGTTATTTGAAAAATGCACTTTCGTAGGGCTTGATGAATGGGTAGGAATGGATGAAAAGGATGAAGGTTCCTGCAAATATGGTATTTATCAAAACTTGTTAATTCCTTTAAATTTCCCCTCAGAACGCATTAAGTATTTTAATGCAAAAGCCCAAGATTTGGACTTAGAATGTCAGAAAATTAATGAATTTATCGCTTCTCGTGGCGGTTTGGATGTCATGCTCGTTGGCGTAGGACTGAACGGACACATTGCGCTCAATGAACCCAATACGCCTTTCGATGTTTATGCGCATGTTTCTGAATTAGAGGAAGTTACAAAATCAGTTGGTCAGAAATATTTTACGAAAGAAACCATTTTAACCCAAGGAATAACCCTCGGTTTGGCTCATTTGCAGCAAGCAAAATTACCGATCTTAATCGCTAATTCTTCCAAAAAATCAGTCGTGATAAAAAGAGCTTTAACCGAAGCCATTACGGAACAATTTCCCGCCAGTATTTTCCAGAAAATAGAAAATAGTATCGTCATGTTAGACCTTGAAGCGGCTCAAGAATTATGATAAAAAATTTACTGATAGGGATACTTTTCGCTATGCTTTGGGCTTCGGCATCTGCAGCTACTAAAATTGGAATTCTATCTGCCCAACCTCTAGTGATTGGCAATTTTAGGTTCTTTATAGCAGGTGCTTTGATATTGGGATATTCCTATTTATTTCAAAAAAACCGTTTACCAAAAGGGAACGAGTGGAAACAATTAGCTATTTATGGTTTTTTGAATGTTACCATTTATTTGGGTTGTTTTGTTATGGCGATGAAACACGTCTCGGCGGGAATTGGTAGTTTGTCAACGGCCACTAATCCATTAATAATCAGTATTTTATCCGCTTTTTGGATTGGTCGTTCGGTGAAAAAAACGGAGATTTTAGGCTTAATTTTTGGCATTACAGGCGTAGGAATAGCCACTTATCCTTTGTTAAAAAACAGTTTTGCCGATGTTGAAGGTCTGATTATTTTATCCATAAGTATGATTTCATATTCAGTCGGAACGGTGTATTATACTGCTCAAAAATGGGAACTTCCTTTGTTGGTTATCAATGGTTGGCAAGTACTTTTAGGAGGTCTTTTATTAGTACCAATTACCTTAATTTTTACCGATTGGTCGAGTAATACTTACGATTTACGCTTTTGGGGTTCAGTTTTTTGGTTGGTGATTCCTGTATCCATCGGTGCCGTTCAATTATGGCTTTATTTACTCAAAAAAGATCCCATTAAAGCCTCGCTTTGGCTATTTTTATGCCCCATTTTCGGGTTTATTTACGCCGCATTTTTGCTGAAAGAACCCATAACTTCACATACTTACATGGGTACATTACTCGTAATTGTCGGACTATATTTGGCTCAGCGGGAGAAATTTAAATAGGTTTTAGGCTAAGGTTTTAAGCGTTAGTTAACGTAGGTAATTTACCCCTTCGTGTTATTACTATAATGGCAATTTAAATATTTTTATTTATTTTTAGATTCCATATTCTCATCTTAAATACAAATATCTGAATATTTTTATAAAATTATTAATCCACGATGCTAACACGTAAACCCCAAGCTCTAAACGAGCGACGGTCGCCTCTAAATAACAATGCTTTTAACGAATTTACTCTTGAAACATTTTGTCAAAATAACTTTTACTTGCCTTTCGCTATTCGCTTGTAATTTTATTGAAAAAACAGGTAGATTCTTCCATTTAGCACCTGAATGGCAGGATTACGCTTGTGATACAACGTTGAATGTCAGTGAATTAAGTGTTAGAGATATGGCTCAAAGTTTTTATTTAAAAGATACCCTGATGAATCAGAATCTCTCAAGTAAAAATGTTTTTGTGGTGATGGCTGATAGGCAAGGCAACATGAAGATAGCGGGGGTAACAGCACTAGAAACACAACATCCTGAAGCCTTGATTTTTCCCAATATTCAGGTGCCAAATGAATCAATTACCTTGTCCTGGCAAGAACAAGAATACCTTTGGGCTTTAGTGGAACAACCTCGATTTTTGTATATTCGTTGGGAGAAATTATTGTCTGAAGAGCGCATGAATTTCCTTTCAAAGCGTGATTCCATTCATCAAGTAATGAAAGATTTGAACGGTTCAGTAAAAATTATTTCTGATTTGCGTTCAATAGCAACTCAGCAAAAATATCTTGGAACCAACAAAACTGCTTCACCAATTTCTATGCATAATTTCGGTTTTGCCGCCGATTTTGCTGTCATAAGAAAAAATAGAATTTCGAATAATTTATCTTTGTATGACCCACTCAATAACCTGACAGCACAATATGGAATGACTTGGGGAGGAAATTTTATCGGATTTATTGATCCAGGACATATACAATTATTCAAAAATGGCGCTGAATTGCTGAGAAAATATCCCGATTTATTTTTTGAATTTGAACCCTATCGCCCGCAATACAATGCATGGATGACCAAAATGATTGATTTGGGTGAAGAAGATAAGGCAAATGATACCAAAGA
>JBBAKZ010000314.1:0-2980 GCA_040403275.1 Arcicella sp.
ATTTATAATCTAAATTTGTTTCAAGGAATGTCTTTTTGATAAAATTCCATTTCACCGAAGCATCAAAACTGTTATTTCTAATGTTCTGATTTTGGGCTTCACTCAAAGAGAATTTGATGTTATTGATGCCTAAACCTCCATTCATACCAATGATTAATTTATCACTCGGCGTAAAACTCAACCCAAAATTCAAATCGTAATTTTTGTTATTACTTTCATTCAACACGCCATTGATAAAGGTTGGATTATTAGACATTCTAATGTACGGATTCAAGTTTAAAGTCAATTTGGTTTTCACAATGGGGAAAGAAAAGTAAGATCCTAAGGATAAATTCTGTCCTCCCGAAAGATTCTCAGGGCGAGTTTTGACGACGAAAGTATTGGCGTCAATGGTTTGATTATAAACCACTTGACTTAAATAGTAGCTGTAATTTCCCCAGATATTAATATTCAAAAACGTGACGGGGTCAAATTTATACATGGATAAATTCACACTTTGGCTTTTCTCGGGACTCAAATCTGGATTGCCCGTTGAGATAAAGAACGGATTATTGTTGTTGATCACGGGTTGCAAATCAGCAATTTGGGGAGCAGTCACTTCCATGCTATATCCCATGTTGAAATACAGGTTATTTTTTAATTCAATACTAGCATCAAGGTTCGGGATGAAAGCGGGATAATTTTTGGAGATCTTACTAAAAATCTGTCCCCCTTTTTGCGGAAATTGTTGGCCTTCAAGTCCGTATTGCAAACCTGCCATTCCGATAGAAATATTTATACCAGCGTGTGAATAACGGAAACTCGTGCCGACTCGAGTATAAGAAATGTTATTTTCAAAATACGTACTCAAACTGTCAAAACGACGATTTTCCTGTAAACCATTGAGTGCCTCACGATTAACCGAGCGGTTGTCGGAGGAGAAATTGTAGAACGTTTCCCAGTAAAATTTCTTCGATAATGGCTCCAAAAACATGGCACCACCTTTCAGTAAATTTTGATGATTTACATCATTATTGATTTGACGGATGGATTTAATTTGTTCATTAAAAGTGCTAGCGGTCAAAAACCGACTCACCGAATTAAGGTTTTCCGTACCGTTAGAATTATTGATATTATACCCCAAACTCACCGCAAAACTTCGACCTTTCTTCTTGAATTTGTGCCTAAATATAGCATTTGTATTTAAACTAAAATTATCGAAATCATTACGATTATTGAGGTCAGACCGAGTTCTCAAAACACCCGCTTCGGTTAAATTTCTCTGAAACATCGTATTGGCATCGGTTTTCATCCCTGCCTTCAAATTTGCCTTCACAATCAGTGTATTGCTCGAATCAATCATTCTTTCAAAACGAGTTCCAATACTATGATTGCCACGAAAATTATTTTGGCTACTGGTATCGGTAGTTAGGAAAGCTGAATTTTGCAAAAAGGTTTTCTTACTTAAATATTGGTCTAAAAATAAGCGAGTTTGATTATAAAAGTAGCTCGAGTTGAACTTCGTTTTTTTATTATCAAAATTGTAGTTCACCCCTCCCCCAGCATTGTTGGTAAAGCCTCTCCCGTCGAAATTATTGGTAATATCATCACCCGTTGAGTAAAAATATCTGCCACTCCCGCCAAAGCCAAAATCGCCGTTGTCATTATTATTAAAGGCATTGTTACCCTTAAATTCACCGTAATCACTCCAATTCACGCCCGTTTCGTTGATATTATTTCCGTAACCTAAAATAGAAAATTGGCTTGTTTTATTGAAACGGTTATAATTTCCTCGGGCGGCCATCCGTGAATCCGTACCCACTGCACCCGTAATTTTACCAAAAGCACCTTTTTTATATTCTTCTTTTAGTTCTAAATTAATGGCTTTTTCTTTCTTGCCATCGTCTACCCCTGTAAGTTTAGCTTGTTCAGATTTATCATTAAAAACTTGCACTTTCGAGATGGTTTCTGCGCCCAAGTTTTTGGTTGCAGCTTTTGGGTCGTCGCCAAAAAAGGTTTTTCCATGCACCAATACTTTTTTCACATCTTTTCCTTGGGCTTTTATATTGCCCGCTGCATCAATTTCCATGCCCGGTAACCGCCTCAGTAAATCTTCTACCGTAGAGCCTTGAGGAACTTTAAATGAGCGTGCATCATACTCGATGGTATCGCCTTTAATGGTCAATGGCGCTCGGGCAGTTTTCACCACAACTTCCAATAATTCTTTGGAAATGGGTTTAATACCAACGACGCCCAAATCAGCCATTTCAATAGCCGAAGGTGCTAAAACTTGCTGATAAGGCAAGAATCCGACATATGAAACCTTCAAAATATAAGCGGCATTTTTAACGTTTTTAAATG
Source organism: Arcicella sp. (assembly GCA_040403275.1). GTDB lineage: Bacteria > Bacteroidota > Bacteroidia > Cytophagales > Spirosomataceae > Arcicella. The sequence continues at coordinate 2,341 of JBBAKZ010000314.1, forward strand.
CAAAAATACCTTTGTCGTTTGCCCTCGAAAAATTAACGAGAGCGGAGTCTTTTGGAGTCAAAAGCATGACCGTTGCACCTCCCATAACATTGGATGATGTATCTTGGATAATGCCTTTAATCGTAACTCTCACGGGATTTTGTGCCAAAGCAACAACACAAAAAAATAGGAAAAATAATAAAATGGAGACTTTCCGCATGGTGATAGAGTTTGGTAAAAATTAGGTAAACGAATGATTAAAACACACAAAAACTTGTGATAGAAAATGATTGATTGTGGTTGATTTGGGGAAAATGGCTGTAAAAAATGTATTTCGTAGAAAAATAGATTTTTAATTTTTCTATCATGAAACAAAGCTAACTATTATTTTAGTTATAAAACATATCCTTAACAAAATTTAACATTTCGTGAACAAACTTTTACATTTTTTGAAAGGTGGGGATTGGGGAAGGGATGTTGCAGAAGTTGGGGAGTATTTTTCTGAAATAATATGTGAATGGTCTGTCATTGTTTCACTACGTCCGCAATGACAGACTCAAATTACCCTCTCAGAAACTTTAAATACACGCCATTTGTCCACCCGAAGCCGTCTTGATTGGGATATTCTCCTCCGCTTGCGTTAATATTTCGGGTTTCTACA
>JBBAKZ010000314.1:2990-4006 GCA_040403275.1 Arcicella sp.
TTTCTACATTGTATTTTTCGGTCATTTTGCCCGTTTCGGCATATACTTTTTCATTGGTTTGCATCCAACGAGTTTTAATATCATTCGCTAAATCGAAGTAACCATATTTTATCAAGCCTTTATAAGCAATATATTGCAAAGGAGCCCATCCATTGGGGAAATCCCATTGTTGTTTGGTATCGTTTATGGTGGTAACTAAGCCCCCATCTTTCAAAAATTTGGCCTCAACAATTTTAACTATTTTGCGCACCTGTATCTGTCTGGCTACGTTGAAAAAGAGCGGAAAAATGCCCGCCAAAGAATAGACCTCCGTTTGCTTTTTTGAAACGAAATTATAGTCAAAATAAAAGCTCTTTTCACTGCTAAAAAAGTACTTTTTAATGGCTCTTTCTCGCAAATTCATTAGGGTAAAATATTTATCAATTCTTTTCCTGTTTTCGGTTAATAAATAAGCCTTAAATATGGTTCTTTCAAGATTAAACAAAAGGCAATTTAAGTCAACTGGCAGAATATGGGTGGTTTCGATGGTATTCATATTTTGTCCATCTTTAAACCAACGACTACTGAAATCCCAACCTGATTCTGCGGCCGCTCTGATATGCCTAAAAAAGCCTTCCGAAGGATTTGATTGACTTTCTGATAATTCTATGTCTTCTCGGTAAGATTCTGGACGGGGCGTATCGTATTCGTCATAATAGCGATTCAAATGATAAAAATTTCTCAGAAAAACAACCCTTTTACTTGCTGGATTTTGGGTAGACACTTGGTCTTTGTCTTGCATCCAAAATTCGTATTCTTTTTCTAAAACAGGAAGATATTTCGTCAGAATTTCATCGCCTTTTTCTTCTCGCAAAACTTCAACGATTAAGGAGAAAAATGGCGGTTGAGAACGCCCTAAAAAATAGGTTCGATTTCCATTGGGAATGTAGCCAAATTGATTGATAAGATGAGCAAAATTATCCGCAATATTTTCGATTAAATCAATCCTACCGCTGGTTTGCAACCCTAAAATAGTA
>JBBAKZ010000315.1:0-3947 GCA_040403275.1 Arcicella sp.
TTTAGGTTGATTATCAAAGAATTGCTTAACTTCTTCTGCCACTCTCAGGATTTCTTATGCGTATGCTTTTCTATCAATTTCAATATTTATATCATTGAAATAAACAAGGTCTTCGGTATTTACGCTAAACTGTTTATGAACATTTTTTAATGTTACCGTATCATCCTCATGTATTAAATCCCAATCAATACAAATCGGGCAACTTAACATTAGTAATTGTCCACAATGTAATATTTTCTCGCAATACCTTTCTTCTTCATGATTATATGGCTCCATGCTTCTTAATAAGCTTAGAACAGATGTAGAAATTGTCCAATCTAATTTATCATTTTGGCTAACTATAACTTGGTTATCAATTATAATTTCAAATTCTCCATGAGAACATAAATCTGTATTACTTAAATCTTCTAAATCAAGCCAATTCTGGTTTAATATTTTTATAGAAAAAATTGCCATATCTATTTCCTTGTCTGGTAACCCTCTCCGTCCAATGGTCGTGTGTCCTCACTGGGACGCACAGTCCGACCACTCGTGCGAAAGCTACTCGCCAAAAATTTTTATTTATAATTTATTGATAATCAACTATTTGTGCATTTTTCTGTAATTGAATTCCTACAATTTATGAGGATTGATAATTTTCAAACCTCTACTATTTTCAAAATCCTTTTCGTTGTTAATAATAATTATGAAGCCGTTGGCTAATGCTGTTGCAGCGATGATGGCATCGGGCGTTTTTATCTTTTTACTTCTTCTGATTTTCACGCATTTGGCAACAACCTCAGGCGTAACTTCCCAAATGATGCTATCTTGAATGAAGTCCTTTACTTGCTGCTCTGCCACATCATCAGTTTTCCATGAAAGAAGTTCTATTTGAGTAATGATAGAAAGATTAGGAGAAGCATCAATTGCTTCGTCAATCAATGTCATACCTGTCTCTGGGAATAGTTCTGAGAAATAATCAGATACAACATTGGTGTCAATTAAATACTGTTCAATTCATTTCTCATTTCTGTAATGTGTTTATTCAAACTTTGCCCTTGTTCTTTGCTAAGAATACCTCTGTATTTTTCAGATAATCTTTTTTTGACCATTGGAAGAGGTTTTTCTTCCACAATTTCATCAAGGGCATAAAATATAATTTCTATTTTCTTACCAATATAGTTGTTGGGAATAGCCAGATTGTAGCTATTATTTTGCGGTATTGCTGAGGTCTTTATCATGTTTGTATCTCTTTAATTTATTGGTGAAGATAAATAATTTTTACACTTACACCACAGCTCGCTTCACCCTCCGCACCTGCATCCGCAAAAACATCTTTTCTTTAATGGATTTCAATCTTTCCAAGACTTTTACGTCTTTCATAAAATTCCATTCTACGTGTTCGGCTTTTTTTTCTTTTTGTGCCTCTGCTTCCCGTTTTGCCTTGTTTTTCTCCCATGCAGGGTCGAAAATCATGCCCGTGCATAAACAATGCTTGCGGTCGGTACGGGTCAAAACGTCATAATTTACGCATGATTTGCAACCGTTCCAGAAGGCATCGTTTACGGGCAATTCCGAGAAAGTCGTTGGTTCGTAGCCTAATTCAGAATTGATTTTCATCACCGCCAACGAAGTCGTGATGCCAATGATTTTTGCATCGGGATAATTCGTTCTCGACAATTCAAAAGCTCTCATTTTCACGGCTTTGGCAATACCATATTTACGCCATTCGGGCTTCACGATAAGGCCAGAATTTGCCACAAATTTGCCGTGTTCCCAAGTCTCCACGTAGCAAAAACCAATAAATTCACCTTTTTCGTCGAGGGCGATAATGGCTTTGCCTTCTTGCATTTTGACTCGCAGATATTCGGGGGAACGCTTGGCGATTCCCGTACCACGTGCTTTAGCCGATTCCTCCATTTCAAAGCAAATGGCTTCGGCAAGCGGTAAATGTTCGGTCGTAGCGACTTGAACGGTATAATTATTCGTTAAAACTTCAGGATTTAATACTTTTTCCACTATAATGTTGAGGTTGCTAAAATTGTTTTTGTTGATAAAACAAGATGAAAAATTGCTATGGCTCAGATAATTAAGCCTTAGTTTGTTATTAAAAACACGGAAACGATTTCGAGAAATATCTACCACATAGGCAGAAACAGCGTGTTAGGGTATCAGACCCTACGGAAGAATGTACACCTAAAAATAGGTGTCGGGAGATATGAATAAGCTATAAGTTTTACTTCGTATTGCATTTGTTATCGTAGATTTTTCAATTTTGGAAACTTTGAAATCGAATAATCATGCAAAGTTTAATAAAACAAAGTGAGAGATGCAATGTTTTTTTTAATTTTTTGAGATTCGAGCCTCGAGCCATGAGTTTTGAGATGATAGTTTGATAATTTAACTTTATCAAAATGCAAACACTTAACTTATTAGAAATCACCAAATTAACCTTTTGTGTCCGCAATAAAATTTGGAATTTAGCATTTTTTTACTTAAAATTGACTAATATTTTATAATGCCATTACACGGGCTAAAGTCAATATTCGTCAAGCAAAGTTCGGATTAAAAATTCTTAAAAATAATGTCTGTTTCTCCAAAAATAAATACCAACAAACTAACTGCCGACGACCTTATTTATGGGTATATGAACGGCATTTTTCCCATGGCAGATACGGATGGAACACTTTATTGGTATTCGCCCGACCCTCGTGCGATCATTCCAATTGACACGTACAAAACGCCAAAATCGCTTCGCCCAATTATCAATAAAAAAATATTTGAAGTAAGAATAAATACTAATTTTGAGGCCGTTATGCGAAATTGTGCCGCCGCTCGAAAAGGCGATGCTGAAACCTGGATTTCCGAAGAAATTATTGAAGCTTACAGTGAGTTGCATAAATCTGGCTTGGCCTATTCGGTCGAAACGTATATGGATAATCGGATGGTTGGTGGGCTTTATGGCGTATCAATTGGGGGAGCATTTTTTGGCGAATCTATGTTCTACCAAGTACCCGATGCTTCGAAAGTTGCTTTCCATTATTTGATGAAAATCTTATCGCATCAAGGGTACGAACTACTTGATACGCAATTTATTAACGACAATGTTAGACGATTTGGCGCCATAGAAATCCCCAGAGGAGATTTTGTAAAATTACTTAAAACTTCGCTGGAAAAACGTTGTATTTTTACGGATGAAGCCTTGAGGAATTAGGTAAAAATAGATTTAGGGCTTGGAGGAAAAATGGGGTTTAGGGATTGGCGTAGGAAATTTTGTCCGTAATTTTACCCTGATTAAATTAGAGGAAAAGAAAATTTTAAAGCCTTCGTAACCATCAATGCCATTTTTCCTAAATCCCATTTTCACCAAAACCCCTAAATCCGCCGTATGTCTAAACCAATCCTTGTAATAAAATTCGGAACTGCTTCTATTACGCACAAAACGGGCGAGCTTAATGAGGAAATTCTGCAAGAAATTGCTCGCCAAATATCCATTCTTCACGCTGATTTTCAAATAGTTTTGGTCTCTTCGGGAGCCGTTGGAGCGGGTCGTGGATTTATCAAAAATTATAAAGGAACAATCTCGGAACGTAAGGCAGCAGCGGCCATCGGCAACCCTCTTTTGCTGGCAAAATATACTCACTACTTTTCAAAACATGGCATTACAGTCGCTCAAAGCCTCTGCGAAAGACATCATTTTTCCCATCGAAATCAGTTTTTACAATTGAAAGAAACCTATCAAGAACTCTGGAAAAATGACGTAATTCCGATTGCCAACGAAAACGACGTGGTGAGCAATTTAGAATTAAAGTTTTCGGATAACGACGAACTTGCTACCTTAATTGCCACTGGTTTTGGAGCGGAAACATTGCTTTTATGCACCTCGGTCGGTGGACTTTTGGATGCGAATAAAAACATCATTCCTCACATCGCTAAAGTAGATTCTGAAATATTAGCATTAGCCAATG
>JBBAKZ010000316.1:0-1618 GCA_040403275.1 Arcicella sp.
CACCCGATGTAACGGTAATTTTACGGCAAATTTTATCCAATTCCGCTTTCACTTGTTTGGTAATGTACTGTGTTTCATTTAGCTGCCGTGAGATAAAATCAGTCGATAAAGCTTTGGCTTCTTGTTGAGCAATCCAAACGGGGTTGAGAGTTGTTAATAAATTATCCAATTTTGTATCTGATATTTTCTTGTCTTTATGGAGTTTATAGATGATTTCCGTAAATTTTTCAAAACTTACTAATTTAGGATTTTCAACGTCACCACCTCTTACATAATCGTAGGCTGTTTTGTCATTTTTACGCTTATTCGTCAGTGAGTCCGCCAATGTTTTGTTCATGAACGAATCATCAAACCGCCTAGATTTTGGGATAATATGCTCAATATCATAACCTTGACCAGACAAAACTGCCCCCAATTTCATTTCAGTACCTGTATAAACACAAATGCCGTTAGTTTCTTGAAAAAGTTCGTACTTCTGAATCATGCGGATAGTTACTTCCTTTTCCTTCATATCTGGAAAGGTTTTCAAAATTTCTTTAACAACATCTTTTCTGGCCTTTTGCCGTTTATTGTTGTTTTTTTCGGTACGTTCTCTTTGTTTAATATTTTGTTTTAATTCTCGAGCTAATTCAATTCTAATTTCGTCGGGCCGCCCCAAATTTGGGTGAGCCAAAATAGCATTCATTACGTTAATTACCTGATTTACAATCTTTTCCACTACGGGTTGGCGGAGACTATTTTTGGGTAATGGTAATAATTTATCGGCTAAAATTCGTTCATTATTTTCTTCTTTTGTTCGGTAATGTGAATGTCTGTTTCCTACTTCCAAACATGCATCGGCATAATTTAAACCTTGTTCTAAATACGGTAAAATCTTACGCATTGCCCTTGAGGACAAACTGCCAAAATCGTTTTTGAAAGAAACCTTTTGAATAAGTTCGATGGCTTCTTTTTCGGTAAAATGATAAGGAGCTTTTTGTAAAGTTCTCAATAAAATTTCATCCGCATTTTTCTCATTTATTGAATACAACAAATGCCAAAGACGGAAAAGGGGTTGTTCGTCTGGGTCGCCGTGTGGGTCAAAAGATAGTAAATCAGGACGATTAATATGAAGTTCCGTAAAAGCCTCAACCAGTTTTGCTTTGCTTACATTTCCTCTAATCTCTTTGAAGTTCAAGCGGTGTTCTGATGCCTTCAGTCCTAATATTTCCCAGAATGTTGTTTTGTTTATATCAAACTGATTATCAAGCACTTCAAAGACTTTTTGTTTCATTTCAACGGTAAATGCTACGATTGCACCCCGTTTAGTTTTGATTTCAAAATGATTCAAATCTTGCCAAATCTTGAAAACTTGAAATAGGGGAGAGGACTTTGGAGCGGCTTTATGATTTTTCTCAAAAGTACAATCAGACACCAAATGTTTCTGGGACATCAGCGGACGTTGATAAAAAATGATTCTATCTCGAATATTTGCCAAAAATTCATCCGTCAAAACTTCGGGATATTCGACTTTCTGACGTTCCCAAATCTGATTGAATTCATTGAAATAATCCTGCCGATTGAAAATGATGTGCGTAATGGGTTCAGTAAGCCCACGATTTTTTTCATAATCTTGAAG
>JBBAKZ010000316.1:1628-3913 GCA_040403275.1 Arcicella sp.
AGTCGATTAAAGAGAAATTGCCAAACGGTTTGGCTATGATCTTTCAAAAATTGGCTTCGTTCATTGATAGAAGATAAATAATCAGATTTTTTATCAGCCTCTTCATCTACAACGCCTCGCAAAGATTGATAACCTCTTTTTTGATTAAATTGATACCAAAGCCTTGCCAATTCAGCGAGTGTAATTGGCTCATGGATGGCACGCACCCGTAAAGCGTAAAGTTTACAAGCTGTTAGATTAAAAAGCTCGGGATTAATGATTATTTCTTGATTTTTAAGGGCTTCGCCTAACTTGTGTTTCCGAAGTTTGTATCGATTATTTGTTTTTCGAGCGGTACGTTTTTGAGTACGTTCTTTGTGTTTAGTGATACTTTGCCCCGTTGAAAACTGGTCTGTATCCTCTTTTGATAAGGGAATGATTCGAGAACCAAGTTCAATGATATCTTCATTTTCTTCTTCGGTTTCTATTTCTGATTCAAGTAGATATGACCAACCAATAGAACTCACGCCAATGTCTAAGCCAACTATTTTTTTCATGTAAAACGGATTTTAAATGTTGAATAATATTTTTCCTCAAATATGGAAGTAATTTTTCGGACTTTTTAGGGTAATTCTACGCATTTTTTATAAAATACTTGGAAATACTAATTTTTTCTTTCACTTTTGCAGAAGAACAATTTGTAAGCAATTCACAATAAAAGGTTTTTACCGTTGTGAAAACATATTCTGGCGGGAACTCAGGTTGTCGCCTTTTTTATGCCCATCCCTGAATAATACAATATACACGATCCCGTAGCAATTCCCACCCAATTCCAAGGTAAATCCAAGGTAAATCCCACTAAGTCCCGCACTTAAAAAAGCGGAATAGTACAAAACCTCAATAAACCTCCTTCAAAAATTCCAACACGGCATGGGTGAACGCATGATTAGAATCGCCCGCTACCATGTGTCCCGCATTCAAAACATTTACGCTACGTACGTGCGGAACTTCATCCAAAAATTCTGCCATCACTTTTTCAGAAACTACGTCGGACATACCTCCACGCACAATCATGGTTGGTACTTTTAGGTTCTTGGCAGCTTTATACATGCGAGCATCATTTTTGATTTGTTGGTCGGGCGTAATGCTTTTCCAAAGTTCCAACATTTTCATGTCCCAATGCCAATAATATCGTCCATCCGCTCGCAAACGCAAATTTTTCTCCAATCTTGAATGGTCTTTTGGCTTTGTTCGGTTGGGTAAATAAGCAGAAACCGATTCGGCCGCCTCTTCGATGGAGGCGAAACCGTGTTTGTTGGAAGACATAAATGCAAAGATTCTTTCAATGCCTTTTTGTTCGGCTTTCGGGGCGATATCCACTAAAATAATAGCAGAAGAAATGGGATTTTCAGATTCACCTTCCGCAATTAGGCAAGTTAATCCGCCCATCGAAGCACCCACAATCGCAGGTTTTTGGACAAGCTTTTTAATAACTTCTTTCAAATCATTTCCCAAATCTTCAATGGTATAATTCCCCGACTCCGACCAACTACTATCACCATGTCCACGAGCATCTAAAGCCAAGGCATAATAGCCATTTTCAGCTAGAATTTTGGCTGAATCTCCCCAAGAATGGCGAGTTTGTCCGCCGCCATGAAGGAAAATGACGGGTTTATCTTCTGGATTTCCATAAGTATCTCCTACGATAAAAAAATTAGGATAAATTTCAAATTTAATTCTTTGCATGATGATTTTATTTGCATTTTTTAATTACGAAGTTAGACTAAAACTATTTTAAATAAGCAGAAATTTGAGTTAAGAAAATACGTCCTTTTAGGAATTTAGTCAAATTTATGGTTAATTTGGTGAATAAAATTCATTTTTAAACAAGCAAAAAAGTGTCACTCAAAAACAAGACAATATTAATTACGGGAGCAAGTAAAGGAATAGGTAGGTCGTTAGCTTTATTATTAGCCGAAAAGGGGGCAAATTTAAGCCTTATTGCCCGAAGCGAGATTGAGCTGCTGAGTTTGAAATCCGAAATTGAAGTGGTTGGAACAAAAGCCGAAATCTTTATCGGTTCGGTTTCCGATGAAGAATTTGTAAAATCAACAATCGCTTCAACCGTCGAGGTATTCGGAAAAATTGATGGACTTGTCAATAATGCGGGCTTTGGAATTTTCAAACAAGTGTCTGAAATTTCAACCGAAGAGTGGGATTCAATTTATGAAACAAATGTAAAAGGAACGTTTTTATTTTGCCGTGCCTGCGTTCCCCACATGCGAAGTGCTGGCGGAGGTCATATC
>JBBAKZ010000317.1:0-3909 GCA_040403275.1 Arcicella sp.
AACCATGGCATGGTTAATGGCTTCTTCCGTTTGTGGCATCACCGCATCATCGGCGGCAATTACAATAATAGCAACGTCAGTTACTTTCGCACCCCTTGCACGCATAGCTGTAAAGGCTTCGTGACCGGGCGTATCCAAGAATGTTACTCTTCTACCATCATCTTGTTTCACTGAGTAGGCACCAATATGTTGAGTAATACCTCCTGCTTCACCAGCGGCAACTTTCGCACGACGGATATAATCAAGTAAAGATGTTTTACCATGATCTACGTGACCCATAATCGTTACGATTGGCGCTCTCGGCAATAAATCTTCTGGCGAATCTGGTTCTTCCGGTACGGCTGAATCAATCTCTTCTTCGGCTGATACAAATTGTACTTCAAAGCCAAATTCTTCCGTGATTAAAGCAATTACATCGGCTTCAAGGCGTTGATTGATCGAAATAAACATACCCAAACTCATACAAGCCGAAATAACTTCATTAATCGAAACATCCATCATTGAAGCTAATTCAGAAGCTGAAATATATTCAGTTACCTTTAATACTTTTGCTTCTTCGTCTTCGGCTAATTGGCGTTGTTCATTTCTATCCGCACGGAATTTACGTTTTTCACGACGTTCTTTTGCTCCAAAATTCGACTTATTCGACTGTCCTTGCAGACGAGCCATGGTTGCCTTTATTTGGTCTTGAATTTGTTTCTCAGTTACTTCTCCTTTTGGAACTGGTTTAACTCCCGGTGTTGTATTCGTATTCGCACCACCTTTATTACCTTTATAATTAGGGCTATGTCCAGTCCTGTGGTTATTGCTATTACCTCCTCCACCTTGTCCTGGCGTGGTATTTCTCGTTCCAGTGGTCGTTGTTACCGCTGGTTTTGGAGCATTTGGATCAACGGGTGCACCATCCTTTTTCGGACGAGGAACTCCTCTTTCGTTGCGAATTTCTGTTTCTGTAACTTTTGCTCCACCAGGTTTATCAATACGTTTTCGTTTCTTCTTATTGTTATTATTACTATTGTTTCGATTATTTCCCCCACGTGGTGTTTCAACCGGTAATTCAATCTTACCTAAAACCTTCAATCCTCGTAATTGCTCGCCTTTTGCTTCAATTAATTCTACTGATGAGGTATCGTCAGGAATGGCATCATTACGTCCTAATTTCTGAACTTTATTATCAACGGGTTGAACTGGCTTATTATTTTGGATACTACCAACACCAATGGGCGTTCCAATCGCTTGGCGACTTGGAAGTACTTGGTTAATTCCTCCTTGTGGTCTTATTGGTTGATTATTTTCTCTATTTTGTGGTCTTGGATTATTATTGTTTCCTTGACCTCCGCCACCCTGTTGTCTGTTCTGGTTATTATTTCCCTGACCTCCACCTTGTTGTCTGTTTGGGTTCTGGTTATTATTCCCTTGTCCACCACCTTGTGGTCTGTTTTGATTCTGGTTGTTATTACCTTGACCTCCACCTTGTTGTCTTGGTTGATTTTGGTTATTCTGTTGTTGAACTTTAGGAGAGTCGACAACGGGCTTAGTAGCTTCAACGACTACAGGTTTTGGCACTTCAATTTTCACTGGCTCAACGATTTTTGGTGTTTCTACCACTACTGGTTTCACCTCTTCGACTTTTACAGCCTCTACGGCTTTTGGTATTTCTACCTTCGGTATTTTTACCTTTGGTGCTTCTACCACTATTGGTTTAACCTCTTGGACCTTCAAAGGCTCTACGGCTTTTGGCGTTTCTATTACTACGGATTTTACCGCCTCGACCTTCACAGGCTCAACTGCTTCTGGCATTTCTACTACGGGTGCTGGTGTTGACTTCAGGGGGATAACATTTCCTTTGACGTCCAATTCCATTTTGCCTATTACCTTGAAGGGAACATCTACTTTCACTTCATTTTTTTTAGGTTCTACCGCCTTTTCAACTTTCGGTGTTTCCGTAACAACGGCTACTGGCTCAGTTTTTGGTGTATTCCGTGAATACAAAGGCATATAGTCATCGTCCTGTCTTTTTACAGGGACAAAAACATCCTCCTCCGAGGCCTTTTGAGTGGCAGGAGTGGATTCTTGGAGAAGACCGCTTGCTCCAAACTCTTTGGCAACGATTTTCAGTTGTTCAAAATTTAATTTAGCGTTGGGATTATTCTCGACCTTATGCCCCTGCACAGAAAGCTTTTGCACGATGGTTGAGGTACCTACGCCAATTTGCTTTGCCACAAGGCTCAAACGCATCATTTTATCTTCTGTCATGCTTGTTAATTGATACTTTTCTATAATGTTATTTGTTGTAATTGTGTATTAGAGTGACTGAGCCGAAGAAATTGGGTGGGAAAACTAAATGGTCGATACACTCAGTCACTCTATTCACACAATTACTTTTTAAACTTATTCAAACTCGGAACGTAGGATTGTTAAAATGTCGTTCACCGTTTCTTCTTCAAGTTCAGTACGGCGAATTAATTCTTCGCCGTCCAATGCCAGAACTTGCTTGGCAGTATCTAAACCGATTTTGTGTAATTCAAGAATTACCCAATCTTCGATTTCATCAGAGAATTCCGTTAAGTCTACATCTTCATCATCCACCTCTGATTCTTTAATATCACGGTAAACATCTAATTCATAACCTACTAACTTCCCTGCTAATTTAATATTCTGTCCACCTTTACCAATGGCCAATGATACTTGGTCTGGTTGTAAATACACCGCAATGCGTTTTTTCTCTTTGTCAATCTTCATTGAACTCACTTTCGCAGGACTTAAAGCACGACCTACCAAGAGTTCAAGGTTTTCAGTATAGTTAATCACATCAATATTCTCGTTTTGTAACTCACGAACAATTCCATGAATACGAGACCCCTTCATACCTACACACGCACCCACTGGATCGATACGGTCGTCATACGATTCTACAGCTACTTTTGCCCGTTCGCCAGGCTCACGTACAATTTTACGAATCATGATTTGACCGTCATAAATTTCTGGTATTTCTTGCTCAAACAAACGTTCTAAAAACACAGGAGAAGTTCTCGAAAGAATAATCTTCGGTGTTCCGTTGTTCATATCTACTTTGTGGATAACCGCTTTTACGGCTTCTCCTTTCTTGAAACGATCTTTCTGAATCATCTCTGATTTTGGAAGCGTCAATTCATTGCCTTCATTGTCAGTGATGATAAACTCTTTCCCAATAATCTGATAGACATCACCCGAAACCATTTCACCAACTAAATCTTTATACTTTTCAAAAAGACCTTCTTTTTCTAAATCTTTAACTTTTTGAATAAGTGTTTGACGAGCTGTCTGAACGATTCTACGACCAAAGTCTTCTAGTTTCACTAATTCTGCTACTTCTTCGCCAATCTCAAAATCTGGTTCAATTTTCTTGGCTTCTTCTAAAGGTATTTTATCGTAGTCCCAAATGTCTTCTGAATTATCATCAACGATTTCACGAGTACGCCACATTTCTAAGTCACCACTATCGGGATTGATAATCACATCAAAATTTTCATCTGTTCCGTACCTCTTACGAATCATCGTGCGGAAAACTTCATCCAGCACTTTTATCATCGTTGGGCGATCAATGTTTTTTTCTTTTGCAAAGTCGGCAAACGACGAAATTAATTCTGCACTATTCATCTTTTCATAATTTTAAATGAACGTTGGCTGTTCTTGGTAATTAGTAATTGGTTAATGGTTGCTTATTACTGGACTTCAGTTAATTACTGATTTCCAAATGCCTAATTCGCCAATCCCTAATTTTCTAATCCCTGACCCCTAATCCACTATTTAAACGATATTTGTACTTTGGCTTGTTGAATATTCCCAAAAGGAATGTTTACACTTTCAATGGGTACAACTTTTTTGCCTTTTGATTACAATCTAGCTTCTCTGTGCAGTCCTTGAAAC
>JBBAKZ010000318.1:0-3905 GCA_040403275.1 Arcicella sp.
AATGATAGTTAGATTGAATGACTGCAAAATAATTCATCAATTCAATTTTTAACATTCCGTCAATTATCTTGTTATTTTATTAAAACACAAACTTAAAAACATTCATTCATTCATCCTAACAGATTAAGCATCAATCAAAATTGAAAATATGACAAATCTGAGTGTTAATATCAACAAAATAGCTACCCTTCGTAATTCGAGAGGAGGCGACAACCCAAATGTAGTAAAAGTGGCTTTGGATTGCGAGCGTTTCGGTGCGGAAGGAATTACGGTACATCCACGCCCTGATGAACGCCATATTCGTTACCGTGACGTTTATGATTTGAAAAAAATTATTACAACGGAATTTAATATCGAAGGCAACCCTACTGAAGCCAAATTCGTGGAATTAGTTCTTGCCAATCGTCCAACCCAAGTAACACTTGTACCTGATATTTTGGGGGCGGTTACTTCCAATGCAGGTTGGGATACCGTAAAACATAAAAGTCTTTTGCAAGACCTGATTGCTCAATTTCAAGAAGCAGGAATCAGAACGTCAATCTTTGTGGATGCTGACCTACGAATGGTAGAAGGAGCAAAAGAAACAGGAACGGACAGAATAGAATTATACACCGAACCTTACGCCGAAAACTACTTCAAAAATCGTGAGTTGGCCATTAAAGAATTTATTGTGGCCGCTCAAAAAGCCAATGAATTAGGTTTAGGCATCAATGCAGGACACGATTTGAGTTTGGATAATTTGCGTTACTTCCAACAAAATATTCCCAATCTCCTAGAAGTTTCCATCGGTCACGCCCTGATTTGTGATGCTTTATATTTGGGCTTGGAGAATGCGGTCCAGTTGTATTTGCGGGAGACGAAGGCGTTATAGTTTTATGAGTGTTTGAATTGCTATCATTGCTAGCGGAGCGAAATAAAAACAGTAAATGATACGCAAATCACCTTAAAATCAAATGATTATCAATTACTTGAAACAAAATATATTACCGTTCTTAAGAAGAATTTTAAAATTTAAAGCCGTAAGAGTCATTTCTTACGGCTTGTTGCTTTTCATCGCCTTAGACTTAATTTTTCCCTTCAAAGTTCAACCCAATTATTCCACTTTAATTACTGATTCGGAAGGAAAAGTATTGCATGCTTTTTTAAATAATCAAGATAAATGGCGGATGAAAACGGAGCTTTCGGAGATTACACCAACACTCGAAAAAGCCATTGTTTATAAAGAAGACCGTTGGTTTCGTTGGCATTTTGGGGTAAATCCTTTTGCGATTGTGCGGGCAGGTGTGCGTAATGTGTTTAGTGGCAAACGAACTTCTGGGGCGAGTACCATCACGATGCAAGTGGTACGTTTATTGAATCCAAAGCCTCGAACGTATTTCAATAAAATCAACGAAATTCTGCGGGCTTTTCAGTTGGAAGTGCATTATTCCAAAGATGAAATCCTTCAACTTTATCTAAACCTTGTGCCTTATGGCTCAAATATAGAAGGCATAAAATCTGCTTCCATTTTGTACTTTCAAAAGTCGCCCGATGTATTGAGTTTGGCGGAGGTGATGACTTTGGCAATCATTCCCAATCGTCCCTCTAGTTTGCGTTTGGGCCTTAATAATGATTTTATCTTGCAAGAAAGAAACCGTTGGCTGAATGAATTTAAAGCATCAGAAGTATTTCATAATCAAGACATTGACGATGCTTTGAGCGAACCTTTAAACGTTCAAAGACACGAAGCGCCTAAACTCGCTCCGCACCTTTCTTTACGGCTAAAAAACGAATATCCAACTAAATCGAATATTCATTCTTCCTTGATTAGGAACAAACAATTGACGATTGAGAAAATTGTACAAAACTACGTTAGTCGGCTCTACGCCATGAATATTCATAATGCTGCGGTGATGGTAATCAACAACCAAACGCATCAAGTTGAGGCGTACATAGGTTCCGCAGATTTCAATAATCCTGTGGACGGCGGACAAGTGGATGGCGTACGAGCGATTCGTTCGCCAGGAAGTACGCTGAAACCATTATTGTACGCTACCGCTTTCGACAAAGGAATTATTACGCCAAAAACTGCCATTAATGACGTTCCAACAAATTTTGGAGGATTTGAACCCGAGAATTTTGATAAATTATTTCACGGAAAAATTTCGATTGAATATGCTTTGGCCAATTCCTTGAATATTCCTGCCGTGAAATTATTGAAAGAAATTTCTACACCCGTTTTAGTGGACAAACTCAAAAAAGCAGATTTTCAAGCGGTGAAAAAAAATTCATCAAAATTAGGATTATCCTTAGTTTTGGGTGGTTGTGGCGTGACTTTGGAAGAGTTGACAAATTTGTTTTCGAGTTTTGCCAATGAAGGAAGATTTCAAAAAAGTAGCCCCCTAACCACCGATGGGAGAATAAAAAAAGAAATCGAAAAATCCGTTCTCGGATTTAGGTTTAGAAATTGGGTAGCTAAAAGCGGAGTTGAAAGTTCCCCCTTCGGGGGCGGAGGGGGCTTGTCTATCATTTCCCCCGAATCCACTTACCTGATCAACCAAATCTTAACTCAAGTTACTCGCCCAGATTTACCCAATAATTACGCATACACGTACAGAATGCCCAAAATTGCTTGGAAAACGGGAACTTCTTTCGGTAAAAAAGACGCTTGGAGTATTGGCTATAATGCGAAATACACGGTTGGGATTTGGGTAGGCAATTTCTCGGGCGAAGGTGTTCCAGAACTATCAGGCGCAAATATTGCCACGCCACTATTGTTCGATATTTTCAATACGATTGACTATAATTCTTCCTCAAAATGGTTTAAATCGCCCGAAAATATGGCGATGAGAAAGGTTTGTGCTGAAAGTGGAGATGTTCCTAATGAGTTTTGTGTCAATCAAATAACTGATTATTACATTCCGAGTGTTTCAAAAATGACTTTGTGTACGCACGCCAAGTATGTGTATGTGAGTAAAGATGATCGAACGAGTTATTGCTCGCATTGTTTGCCAGAAAGCGGGGCGGTCAGAAAGATTTATCCAAATCACGCACCAGAATTAGTAAGTTGGTTTGAAACGAAGCATATCCTTTATACGGGCATTCCTCCGCATAACCCAACATGTGAAAGAATATTTCAAGAAAATGCGCCACAAATTGTCTATCCTGTAGATGGTTCGGAATATATTTTGGATAAAAATGATACGCAAAAATTGATGCTAAACGCTCAAGTCGGAAATGATGTGAAAGAAATTTATTGGTATATTAACGATAAATTACTACAAAAATCAACACCCACTACGCCTATTTTCTTTGAGCCCAAAGCGGGAAGAATTAAAATTTCGTGCAGTGATGATAAAGGAAGGAATACGGATATTTTCGTGAAAGTTCGCTGGGAATAATATGATTTCGATTTATTGAATAGTAATCCAAGTTCCCAATTTCAAGGATTCTATTGCACAAATACTTGCCCTTGAAGTGTTTATAATTTCTTCAAAAGGAATAATGGCTTCTCCGCCGTTTTTTAGTCTTTCCAAAAATAAGCGGAATTGTTCGTGATGTCCTTTGTTTTGGCTTTTAAATATTCCAGCTATTCCAGAGGATTTTAGACCATAATATTTCGATTTACGAAAATTATCAATCACCATCGTTTTTCCTTGGGCATATACCTCAATTCTCTCTTTGGAATAGCCCTTGTTTCCATTGGAAAAATAATTGATTACGCCCGTTGAGCCGTTTTGATATTTCAATAAAATAATGGCATTATCCGTATTTTCTTGGGGATTTTTACCCATTGAATTCATCACCACTGACTTCACTAAACTCCCTGATAAATAGGTAATTAAGTCAATAAAATGGCAGGCTTCCCCAATGATTCTTCCGCCGCCGATATTCATGTCTTGCGTCCAATGATTTGCTGGAATTTC
>JBBAKZ010000319.1:0-3481 GCA_040403275.1 Arcicella sp.
GCGCTAAATGTTCTCCCGTTTTGAAAAAGTGTTTTATTTCATTAAAAATCCAAGGATAACCAATGGCCGCCCTTCCAATCATGATGCCATCCACGCCAAAACGATTACGATATTCCAAGGCTTTTTCTGGCGAATCAACATCTCCATTCCCAAAAATCGGAATGCGAATTCTTGGATTTTCTCTCACTTTGGCAATCAATCGCCAATCAGCATCGCCTCGATACAATTGGGCTCTTGTACGTCCATGAATCGTAAGTGCCTCAATTCCAATATCTTGCAAACGTTCGGCTACTTCCTCAATATTTTTTGTGGTATCATCCCAACCCAAACGAGTTTTCACGGTTACGGGCAAATGCGTTGAATTTACGACCGCCTTTGTCATCAAAACCATTTTGGGAATATCTTGCAACAAAGCCGCACCCGCCCCACGACAAGCCACTTGTTTCACGGGACAACCATAATTTATATCCACCAAATCGGGACCAGCATTGGAGGCAATTTCTCCACAAACTCGCATTGTCTCCACGTCCGAACCAAACAATTGGATTCCTATGGGGCGTTCATACTCAAAAATATCCAATTTTTGAACCGATTTTGCCGCATCACGAATCAATCCTTCCGAAGAAATAAACTCGGTATACATCAAATCTGCACCGTTTGCCTTACAAACAGCCCGAAACGGTGGGTCAGAAACATCCTCCATCGGCGCAAGCAACAACGGAAAATCTCCTAATTCTATGTTCTTAATTTTAACCATTTTTTTCTAAGTTTTAGGGGTTAGGAGTTATAATTTTGAGATGATTTTTTAACATGAAATTATTTCTGTTAAACTAACCCCTAAATCCTTAGCCCTAAATCCTAAATAATGCGTAAATTTACAACCATTATGACAAAATTCGATACTTCTGCTTCACAAACTAATCTGCCGTTTATCTCCAAAATTATGATTTTGGTAGGTATTACTTTGGTTTTTATGACCATTGGCTCCTTTATTGGCATATTCTTTTTCACTCAAATTACAGGAATGCCTTTTTCTGAAGTCGTTAATTTTCAAAAACATTTCAATGATTACCCTAATATGTTCGATGCGGTGATGGCGATGCAAACATTTTCGACGCCCATTCCTTTCATTGCCGCTTCATTCTTTTTCTGGATTGTCATTGAAAAACAAACGATTAACTCATTTTGTTTCCAAGAAATAAAACCTCCTATATTCTTCTTAGTGGCAATTCTGGTCATTATTTTTATGGGTTTTGATTCCTTGATTATCGAATGGAATCAAGCCATGGTTTTGCCCGAATCTCTGAAAGGAATCGAAAAATGGATGAAGGACAGTGAAGAAGCAACGGGTGAAATGACCAAATTCTTGACCACTTTCAAAACGCCTTCGCAATTGATTGTTGCGATGGTGGTCGTGGCAGTTTTGGCTGGCATCAGTGAAGAATTAATTTTCAGAGGTGTTTTGCAAAATATTACTTTGCGAGCCTTTGGGAATCCACACGCTGCCATTTGGTTTGCCGCTTTTACCTTTAGTTTTATTCATTTCCAATTCTACGGTTTCTTTCCCAGAATGTTGTTGGGGGCATTATTTGGTTATTTATATTATTGGACAAAAAACCTTTGGGTTCCTATGTTTGCCCATTTTGTCAATAACGGATTTACTTTGCTAATGGCATATTTATACTCAACAAAGTCCGTTGGTATTAATATTGAAGACACAAAGTCCGTACCTTTAGGAATGGCTTTGGGTTCGTTATTATTATCTACTTTAATCTTAAGATGGTTCTGGACAAAAAGAGTTAGTGTTTAATTAAAGGTTAATCCTAAATTAATACGTAATTTCAAATAAGGGAGTTGCTAAACTTAAAAATATTGACTTCGGATGTGCTTCCCGAAAGTTTAAAAATTTCGGGAAGTTGAACGGCAAATGAGATTATTTTATTAATTGGATGTTCCCTGACTAAAAAGAAATGAACGATTGGAAAAAGATATATGAATCTACGAGTCCTATCAAAGCGCAATTGGCAAAAGCCTATTTGGTGGAAGAGCATCAAATAGAAGCCATTGTTTTGAATAAGCAGGACAGTTCTTATTTATTCGGTCTTTGTGAAGTACACGTACCAATGCAAGATGCAGTTCTGGCCAAGTTTCTGTTAGAAACCGAAGCGGGGCTTGATTAGAGTTTAGATGCTAGAATAGCGTTTAGTTTACCGTGAATTAGTGTAACATATCTTGTATAAAAAAAACAGAAAAAAGATTGGGAAAATGGATTAAGAGGATAGAAATCGCTATTCTCTATTCTCTTTAATCTATTCTCTATTGACTTATGAAAAATAAATTACAATCCATGTCAAACCTGCAACAGCGGGTAATAGCGGCCCTCATTGCCGTTCCTTTTCTAATATTTTGTATTGTGTACAGCGATTTGACATTTTACGGACTTTTTGCTTTAATTGCAATTTTGGCACAATTAGAATTTTATAAACTTTTAGGATTGAACGGAAATGAACCCCTCACCTATTACGGAACTTTCTGTGGATTTGTGTTGGTCACAATAACATATTTAATCGAAAAAGGCTCAATTGCTGAATCTTATTATTATATACTTTCGCCGCTGATGGCTTCTATTTTCTTTATAAAACTCTATAAAGCCAAAGATGATAAACCATTCAGAAACATTGCTTACACATTTCTGGGCGTGATTTACGTCGCAATGCCGTTTGCATTGGTCATTGTTTTAGCCTTTATTCAACTCAATACTTTCAGTTGGCAAAAACCATTAGGATGCTTATTTCTGTTGTGGGCAAGTGACACGGGGGCGTATTTTGCGGGGACAAAATTTGGGAAAACAAAATTGTTTGAACGAGTATCTCCAAAAAAATCTTGGGAAGGAAGTATCGGTGGTTTTATGGCGTCCATGCTTGTTTCTTACGTTTTATCCATTTATTTTCATGACCTAAAAGTATGGCAGTGGTTTGGTTGTGGGGCAATTATTGTCGTGGCGGGAACTTACGGAGATTTGGTAGAATCACTCTTTAAAAGGAGTATAAAAATCAAAGATTCGGCTTCTACTATTCCAGGGCACGGTGGTTTTTTGGATAGATTTGATGGACTTTTATTATCCATTCCGTTTATTATCACATTTTTAAAATTATTTTCATAGGATTAGATTTACGTTAAAATCTGTTAAAGACAAACCATTTTGTACATCGAAACGTTTATATTATGTAAGTTTGTAGCATATACAATTTCCAGCTATCGATGAGTAATCCAACTATAAATCATTTGAAAAATAATTCAAAACATATTTCATACAAGCATCTGTTAATCAGCACTTTGTGTTTTATTTTTTTGTTATTTGCCAACCTTTTCACTTTTGCCCAGGAACACAGTAATTCGATTGTTTTCAAGGGTAAAGTTGTGGCTTCACGAACCTCAGAATTTCTTCCGAATGCCTACGTTTTTAATGCCAATTCGGGCA
>JBBAKZ010000319.1:3491-3887 GCA_040403275.1 Arcicella sp.
AATTTTCAATTATACGTTTACCCTGGTGATAGCTTGACGTTCAGTTATGTTGGTTATAAAAAGAAATATTACATCGTTCCCTACATTTTAGAGGAAGTTCAAACGGGGATTATTCACATGGCGGAAGATTCGAAAATGCTGGCTGAGGTGAAAGTTTATCCATACAGCACGGAAGATGATTTCAAAAAGGCTTTTATGGATATGAAAGTAGAAAACGAAGCCGGCAGAAGAGCCTTAGAAAAAAACTTGGAACAAGCTAAATTGAACGTTTTAGCCTTGCAAGCGGGTTTGAGTGGCGCTGGAAATTTTCGTAATTTCTCCGACCAAATGACCTACAGTATGGCCAATAGAAATTTTGTTCAAAGTCCTTTGATGTCCCTGACAAACCCTTTTGCT
>JBBAKZ010000320.1:0-1617 GCA_040403275.1 Arcicella sp.
GTAAATCAGATAATTACCAACGTGCGCAATTCCTGCATTATTTACCAGAATATCAACTCGCCCAATGGCTTGAAAAACTTCCATTACTTTTGTTTGATTGACAATGTCGCAAGCATAAGCCATGGCAATTCCTCCGTTATTAATTATCTGATTTACCGTTTCTTCGGCCGCAATTTGGTTTAATTCTACAATATTTACCGATGCCCCTTGCTGGGCAAAAAGGATGGAAATGGCTCTTCCAATTCCTGAGCCACCACCCGTTATTATGACGGTTTTATTTTGTAATGAAAACATATTTTTTGAGTTGTGATAATTACTTATTCAAAGGCAAACGTTTTATTGACGGTAATTAAATAAAAACTTAGGTATCAAAGCCAAATCGCTTTTTAATGTCTTAAAAAATTTGTTTCATTAAAATCCATTTTTCACCCGCTTTTGCAATAGGTAATGCCAATTGATATTGCCACATGAGATTCTCCCACACTTGCACTTTCTCATTGGCAGCGTCCATAAGTGCTTTTTTCTCAAAACTAAAATCATCAGTGGTATCCAAAATCATAAACATTCGGGTATGAAGCCGATAAATTTGCATGGTTTCGATGCCCGAATCTTTGATACTTTTTAGGATTTCTGAACTCACGTGTTGATGATATTCCTCGTATTCAGCAATCATTTTTGCGTCGTCTTTCAGGTCGAGGGTTAAACAAAATCTTTTCATTTTTCAAGTGCTATTTTATTCATAAAGAGAACTAAAATATGCTTATACTCAAAATAATTTTAGAATTTATTGAAAATTATCCCTGCAGAAAGTTTTTCAAATCAAATGAATCTTTATTTTAATTTATGTGTGTTATCTTCGTGACTCACAATTTTACTTATTTTTAAGAATACCGTATGGATTTTTTGCATCAAATATTTGGGGAGGATTTAGGGGCAGCGGCCTTAATTATTGGAAATTTAATTATTATTGAAAGTCTTTTGTCTGTCGATAATGCCGCAGTATTGGCAACGATGGTCATGGATTTATCGAAAGAGCAACGTAAAAAAGCGCTTAAATATGGTATTTTTGGTGCCTATTTTTTCAGAGGTTTATGTTTGCTTTTTGCCTCAATGTTGGTGAAAATATGGTGGTTGAAACCCATCGGTGGACTTTATCTTTTGTATTTATGTTTTGATTATTTTAGACGTGAGCATACACCGCAACAAGAAGATGACACACTTGATAAGAAATCTAATTGGTTTTATAGAAAAACCATCGGCGCTTTTGGTCCATTCTGGGCAACGGTTGCTTTAGTCGAAGTAATGGATTTGGCCTTTTCGATTGATAATGTTTTTGCTGCGGTGGCATTTACCGATAATTTATTCTTGATTTGCATTGGCGTTTTTATCGGAATATTAGCTATGCGTTATGTGGCGCAAGCTTTTGTGAAATTAATGGAACGTTATCCTTTTTTAGAAACTGCGGCATTTGTGGTTATTGGCGTACTAGGATTAAAATTAACTTCGTCGCTTATTTGCCATTTTTATGAAAATAGCTTTTTTTGTAAATTTTTAGAAAGCGAAGCGTCGGATATGTATATTTCCTTACTTACGGTTGGTATTTTTGTGACGCCCATG
>JBBAKZ010000320.1:1627-3885 GCA_040403275.1 Arcicella sp.
AACGCAAAGAAGCCTAAGCCATGTCAAAAATCCTAATATTATTTGTGCGAGCTTATCAAATAATTATTTCACCCTTTATGCCCAGTTCGTGTCGATATACGCCCACGTGTTCGCAATATATGATTCAGGCAATTCAGGAATGGGGATTTTGGAAAGGATTTAAGTTAGGTCTCAAAAGAATCTCAACGTGTCACCCTTGGGGAGGGCACGGTTTTGACCCTGTGCCCAAAAATGAATAACCTTTTAAAAAGGTAAGGTCTTAATTTCCGCTAAATTTTAGCCCACATCGGGTTTATTTACTTCTCAGAATATACTTTTTATTTTATATTTTCTAGTTAAATCACTTCAATTCTAATCAGCAAATCATTATGCAAACATTTTGTCGAAAGCTCACTATTTATCTATTCTCATTTTTTGTGTTTACCACAATAATTTCTAACTGTTCATTTGCCCAAACAACCGTTCAATCTCCTGAAGAATTCTTGAATTTTAAGAAAGGAGAGCGGTTTCTCAGACATCACCAAGTCGTTAGTTATTATGAATATATTGCCCGCCAGTATCCAAATCAAGTAAAAATGATTCCTTACGGTTCGACCAATGAAGGTCGTCCTTTGATGGTAGCCGTAATTGCTTCGATTGAAAACTTCCCTCAACTAGAAGAAATCAGAACGAATAACTTGAAATCTATCGGTTTGATGGAAGGAAAACCTACGAAGAAACAACTAGCCATTGCGTGGTTGAGTTATAACGTCCACGGCAATGAATCTTCAAGTTCAAACACCGCACCATTTACGATTTTTGAATTATTAAATTCTTCAAATGCCCGTTCAAAAGCTATTTTAGCGAACACCATCGTTATTCTAGACCCTTGTATTAATCCTGATGGATATGACCGATACGTTAATTTTTACAATCAAAAAGTGGGTGGAGTTTACAATCCTTTAGCCGCTGGAATTGAACATAATGAGCCGTGGCCAGGTGGGAGATTTAACCATTATTTATTTGATTTGAACCGTGATTGGGCTTGGCAAGTACAAAAGGAAACCCAAGAAAGAATGGCACTTTATCGTCAATGGATGCCCCATTTGCACGCAGATTTTCACGAACAAGGCGTTGAAAACCCGTATTACTTTTCACCATCCGCCAAACCTTATCACGAAGATATTACGTCTTGGCAAAGAGAATTTCAAACGATTTTAGGAAATTATAACAAACGTGATTTTGATAAAAATGGTTGGTTATATTTCTCCAAAGAACGTTTTGATTTACTTTATCCTTCCTACGGTGATACTTACCCGACGTATAATGGTGCTTTCGGAATGACTTATGAACAGGGTGGTTCTGGTCGTGCGGGCTTAGGAATTGCCAAAAGAGACGGCGATACGTTGACGCTAAAACAAAGAATTGACCATCATTTTAGCACCTCGTATGCTTGTATGGAAGCCCTTTCGGCCAATGCCGACAAAGCGGTTACTGAGTTTGTAAAATTCTTTGAAAATGCGCAAAAATCGCCCATTGGTCAGTATAAATCTTACGTTTTCAAGACCAAAGGTAATGAAAGTAGAGTGAAAGAATTTGTGAATTATTTAGAACGTGAAAATTTTCAATATGGTGTAGCAGGAAAATCAATGATGGCTACGGGCTATAATTATCAAGAAGATAAAAATCAGACTTTTTCGATTGAAGCGGATGATATTGTAATAAATCTTTTTCAACCACGTTCAACTTTCCTAAAGATTTTATTAGAACCCAAAACTACCGTTGAAGATTCGTTAACCTACGATATTACTTCGTGGTCGTTGCCCTTTGCTTACGGTTTAAACACCTTTGCGGTAAAAGATAGAATTAATCCTGCTGGCAAACCACAATTTGTTAATTCGACTTTAAAAATTGAAAAACCGTATGCTTATTTGGCCAGATGGAATTCATTTGCAGAATTAAAATTTTTAACGGCATTGTTTAAAAAAGGCATAAAAGTACGTTCTGCCGGAAAACCATTTGAAATGGAAAATATGTCATTCAACGAAGGAACATTGATTATTGCTCGAACGGGAAATGAACGTTTAGGGGATAATTTTGATAAACTAGTAAAATCAGAAGCGGAGCGTTTAGGCATTAATTTAGCTTCAGTTTCAACGGGTATGTCTTCTAAAGGTTCTGATTTTGGTTCGGATAACGTAAATTATTTGAAACCACCAAAAATAGCTATACTTTCGGGCGATGGCATTGTACCGACTTCATTTGGTGCAACATGGCAT
>JBBAKZ010000321.1:0-3864 GCA_040403275.1 Arcicella sp.
GCACCAAGGCCTATATTGGTAACCGTTACAGGAATTAAACTGGGTTGAGCCACAATGGGAACGGGTACTGGTTGACCAAGACCAATTGTCAAATCTGGTGTTAGATTTGATAGTACACCTAAGGTATAAATTGAATATACATCGGGTACAATAGTTGAATTGGTAGTAATAGAACCACTTGAAATGTTGCTTCCCCCCCCAAATAATGAAGTAATATCTAATGTTGAAGGGATTTTCATCCATTTGGCACCATCCCAACCAAGAATTGTTAATAGGGCTAAATTATTAACCGTCATTGTAGTAATATCACTCGTAATGTTCCAAGTTAAGGTAATTTTTGCTTCCGTCGCTCCATTGATATCCCAATATTCGAGGGTATCAACTGCCTGAATTCCAATCCCCATTAAGTCAGTATTAAAGGTGCCACCACTGGGTAATACTGGTTCAAGTCCGCCTTTAAAGCTGGTTGTGGTAGCGGTCTTCGGACTCACCAAATAGTATGCAGCACTTGCGGGGTTAGCGATTGTTGCAGTACTGATTGCGGCTGGTCTGTACTTATTATTATTACCAATTGGAAAAATAAACGGGGTTGTCATATAGGTTTTTGAATACCCATCCACGTAAGCACTATCTTGGGCACCCACGTACCTTGCTGTACCTGCAAAGCTAAAATAACCTTGCGGAACAACCCTCTCTGTTCCAATAATTCCCAATTGACCATTGGTTGCAACGTGAAAATTTTGCGTTGCATCATGAATTGCCATTTCACCGCCTGATCCAATATAAATAGCGCTGAAATTAATTCCTTGAGCGTAACTTTGCGAATAAATCAGAGTTAGAAATATTACAAATAAGTAGTTGAAAGTGACTTTATAACGATAACAAGAGAGTGTTGTCAATTTCATATTGTTTTAGAAAAATTGAAGATTTTAGCTCAAATAATAAAATATGTTGAACAGTATTCTACTTTTAAACATTTCGATTGAGTTTCAAAATATATGTTGCAAATTTAACGTTCTAAAAATCGTTAATACGTTCACTTTCTTACCATTTTAGTTTTAATGGCAATTCTTTTTATTAAAATCGATTAAACTTATTTTTCCTGATTGTACGTTTTAATTAATGAGGTTCTTAGTCAATTTTGATGAAAAGCTATTTAAACCCAACTTCAAGAAAATTTTTCTGATTCAAAATGTACTTGAATGGAAAGAATTGTGGCGTACGAATATTCTGAGTTGAACTGCCTTTTTTGTTTGACAAAAGTCTTTCACCAAAATTGACGAAGGACCCAATAAACTCCGCAGAGACTGGCTGAGTTTGCTCCTCCAGAAATTGTTCAAATTGATCCGCATTTCTCACAAATGCTTGTGGCCAAGTTAGATTACGAGTATCCTGTGGTTTTTATTATAACGTACCCCAAATTTAGGACAACATTTCAAAAAGACGGAAATATGGTAAGCACTCAATTAACCCCATCTTTCCATACCTCTATCGATTTACGACCTTTGTCAAAAATAAAATATACTCATGACAAAGAAAACTGAAATGCGAAAGCATTACGATAATTTTTTAGTCTCTGGTCTTACTCGCAAGGTTTACTGCGAAAAGCACACTATCAATATCCATACCTTTAAATATTGGCAATTCAAACTGACAGCCAAAACTAAAAGTAGTTTTTTGACTGTCGAAATACCGGAAAAATCTGAGGCAATGGCGTCGATTTTACAACTTGAAATACAATATCCTAATGGAGTAAAGATAAAATCTGGTTTAGATTTTGAGATTATTCGCTAATTAATTAGCTTAATATAATGTTTTCGCTGACATCTTCGCATCGGTTTGAGTATTATTGCCAACCTTGCGACATGCGAAAAGGTTCGGGCGGCGTTCCGCTTGATAGTTTATATGGCTTGGTTCCGAACGTTTTGGGTAGAAATCCCCTGGATGGCGATGTTTTTGTGTTTCTAAACAAGCCACGAAATCCCATTAAACTACTTCATTGGGAGCGAGACGGGTTGGTTATTTCCCATAAAAGACTTGAAAAAGGGACTTTTCCACCCCCTCAAATCGAAGCTAACCAAACCCAAATCCGCTGGCCAGAACTGGTTCTAATGTTGGAAGGAATCACGGCGATAAAGCTCAAAAGAAAACCCCGTTTTTCTTTAAAGAATCCTTAAAAAAGGGCAGAAACTGCCTTGTTTTTAGCCAATAATTTCGTATTTTTACTTATCAAAAAAGTAGTAGAAATATCGCCCAAATCACTCAATATTGAGGTTTTTGACCCTGAAAAAGCACGATTAATTGCCTCAAATGAAGGCATAGAAAAGGCTATCGAATACTTCCAGAATATTGTCATAACCAAGGACGAAATAATAGCAGAAAAAGATCTAACTATTGTCGAAAAAGAGGCTCTAATTGCAAAGTTTGAAAGAATGCTCTTTGGACAAAAAGCCGAAAAATATATTCATCAGCCAACAGAGCAACTAAAGCTTGATTTTGGTGGAGAAATGACCGCTGATGATATTAAGGCGGTTGAAGAAATTATCAATAAAAAACGAGTTGAAGCCAAGAAAAAAGAAAATACCGAGCCAAAATTATCTAAACGCATCGCTTTACCTGTTCATTTAGAAGTTATTGAAACTATTATACAGCCAAAAGGAGACCTTTCTGAAATGGTATTTGTGAAAAATGAAAGTTCCGATTTCTTAGAATACCAGCCCTCAAAGCACTTTATTCATCGCATTATTCGCCCTGTATATGCTCCCAAAACAAAGGAAGGTAGTTTTGCGGTGGCGACTGTGCCAGATTCGGTTTTTGAAAAATCTAAAGTCGGCGTTGGTATAGTGGCGCATCTACTTTATGGAAAATTTGTTATGCACCTGCCCATTGATAGGATGCTCAAAGAAATGATTCGACAAAAAATACCGACCAATTCCGCTACAATTTATAACTGGGTTAAACTCGGCATCAATCGGCTCGAAATACTCTACGAGTATCAATTTAATAAAATCATTACACAAAAATACCTTCAAGTAGACGAAACGACCTTGAAAGTATTAGAGTCACAAGGAGCGGCTGGCCGTAAGAAAGGGTCTTGCCATTTAGGCTATTTTTGGGTTTACAACGATCCAATCACTGGTTGTGCTGTCTTCAAATACCAACAAGGTCGGGGAGCTAAATATCCAGAGGCTGTGTTAAAAAACTTCAGTGGATATTTGCAAACAGACGGCTACTCTGGTTATGAAAAACTAGTAAAATCTGAAAATATCATTCAGCTTGCCTGTTGGGCACACGCTCGCCGTAAATTTGAGGAAGCCCTGCCCAATGATAAAATCAAGGCAGAAATAGCCATGAAGCTGATTCAAGAACTCTACCATATCGAACGACAAGCCAAAGAAGATAATCTTGATGCTGCCCAAAGAAAAGCTTTGAGAATAGAAAAAGCTTTTGCCAGTATATAATCTGATAGGAAAGTGGATAAGTCAAAATCTAAGGAAGACCTTGCCCAAAAGTACAATCGGAAGAGCTATGCAGTACACTTTTGATCGTTGGGACGAGCTGGGAAACTATATGCTTGACGGATTATTAGAGATTGATAATAATTTGGTAGAAAACGCCATAAGACCAGTAGCAATCGGTCGCAAAAATTACTTATTCGCTGGAACTCACGAATCTGCTCAAAGGAACGCCATCATGTACACATTTATGTGCGATTGCAAAAAACACAACGTAAATCCAGAAGCTTGGCTCAACTATGTCTTAGAAAAAATACCCTCAGCAAGCATACTTGAAATGGAAAAATTATTGCCACAAAATTTTAACCTAACAGACGGGGGTAATTAATGGCTTACAGTAAAGTTTGGT
>JBBAKZ010000322.1:0-3862 GCA_040403275.1 Arcicella sp.
TCAACATGCACTTGTTCGTAAGCAATGCTGTAATTAGAAAGGTTCGTGGAGGAAGTCCAAGAGCCACTTTTTAACATGTAAGCCTTCATTTGAAGGTTGATAGTTAAGATACCATTTTCTAAACGTAAAGGCGCAAGGTATTCAAAATTACTAAAAATTTGGGCTGAATATTTTGATGTTTTGGGCATCGTTCCGGTAAAATCAGCCCAAGTCATTTTACGAGTTGGCGACCAAAAAATAGTATCACCTTTTTCAGGATTTTGGATTTGATAATCCGAGTTGATAACCATTTTTACCGCTTTTATTAATTTGGGGTTTTTGT
Source organism: Arcicella sp. (assembly GCA_040403275.1). Taxonomy (GTDB): domain Bacteria; phylum Bacteroidota; class Bacteroidia; order Cytophagales; family Spirosomataceae; genus Arcicella. The sequence goes on from JBBAKZ010000322.1 coordinate 323, forward strand.
CATAATTTTCCTCCATCCATTCATCAAAATACATCACGGATTTTTCGATGACTTTACTCAATAAAGTTTCGTAATTATTGTAATCTCCCTGCGTCCGATTGAAGGTAATGGACGTTTGGAAATCAGTCAATTCTATTTCTGTCGTATCTCGTTGAAAACTATACGAAACCCTGATTCTACATTTCCCTAAAATTTTAAGATTAGTTATATTCTCAATGATTGATAACTCTTTAATTTTGAAAGTAATAGGATAAACGGATGAGTCTATGATGATTGATTTGGATAGATAATTTTGCACTGCTTTAATCGTTCCACCACTTAATTTTAGGCTTTTTTCAGTTTGATTTTCTCCATAAATTACCCCAATTTTAGCTTTATCTTTTCGTTCATCCTTCACATTTGAAAAGTAAAAATTATGAGGTTTATGCCTTACAGATTCATATTTTAGCGATATCCATTTATCGGTATATTGGGCAAACAGGAGGGAAGGCTCACAAAAAAATAGGAACAGAATAATCAAAAAATGTGTGTTTTTTTTATATTTATTCATATCTTGGAACAAATTAAATTTTAACGTAATAATTATGTCAGTATCACAAGAACAACACAACGATAGTAACGAACTTTCAACGGCACAATTGATCATTCTGTTCCTTATTTTCTCATTTCTTTTAATATGGTTAGGCGATACTTTCACCGCTACCGTAGGAATTTTGGGCGAAATAATAATCTTTAGTTTTGCCTACAATGAAAAGCATAAATTAATTGATTAGCGAATTGCTACCTACAAAAATAGCCGAACGGATGGACTGTTCGGCTATTTTTATTCAAAAGAATGCGTTAATTCTTTCATTCTGACAGAAAATCTTTTTATCCGTGGTTTGAATCTCAAAATTAATATTCACCTCACTTTTCATGTTCTTCAAAACCCTTTCATAATGTATAAAATCCCTTCCTCCAAACCAAGCCAATTTATTAAACGGTAATCTCCAAAATCTTGTCCGATTTAAATCCAAACCCAATTCTCTCGCATTACTCATTTAATTGAATTAATTTTGCATTTTTAAAACCAATCAAATCGCAAAATAATGATTCATTTCTTCGGAAGCCTTACCAAGACAGTTTTTGCCGTTCAAAAGCAAGACCATTTTTCACAAGAAGACATCAAAAAACTGTATTGGTTATTCAATAGCTCGTCTGAAAATAAGCATACTTCCACCAATGCTGATCAATCATCGCTTGATTCATTTTTCGTTGGGCCACGGGCTGCGATGATTACGCCATGGAGTACCAATGCCGTTGAAATCACGCAAAATATGGGGATTTCGGGCATCATCAGAATTGAAGAATTTACCGAAGTGTCGGAAGATTTTACCGATTTCGACCCGATGCTTTCGCAAAAATATTCGCAACTCAATCAGTCAATTTATACCATCAACGTTCAACCCGAACCGATTCTCGAAATTGATGATATTGCGGCTTATAATAAAAAAGAAGGTTTGTCATTGAGTAGTGAGGAGGTGGATTATTTGAATAATTTATCGGTAAAATTAGCCAGAAAATTAACTGATTCGGAAGTTTTTGGATTCTCGCAAGTAAACTCAGAACACTGTCGCCACAAGATTTTCAATGGTACTTTTGTCATTGACGGCGAAACTAAAAATTCTTCGCTTTTCAAATTAATCAAGAAAACTTCCCAAGAAAATCCAAACGATATTGTTTCTGCGTATAAAGATAACGTAGCCTTCATAAAAGGACCCAAAGTAGTCCAATTTGCTCCCGAAACTGCCGATAAGCCCGATTTTTACATTGAAAAGGAATTTGATTCGGTTATTTCTGTAAAAGCAGAAACTCATAATTTCCCTACAACCGTTGAGCCTTTTAATGGTGCTGCCACGGGTGCGGGCGGCGAAATTCGTGACCGTTTGGCCGGTGGACAAGGTTCTTTGCCATTGGCAGGAACGGCCGTTTATATGACTTCGTATGCTCGTTTAGAAAAAAATCGTCCATGGGAAAATGGCATGCCGGAACGAGATTGGTTGTACCAAACACCGATGGATATTTTGATAAAAGCCTCCAATGGTGCGTCTGATTTTGGCAATAAATTCGGTCAGCCTTTGATTGCAGGTTCAGTGTTGACTTTTGAACACGAAGAAGAGGCCCGCAAATTAGGCTTCGATAAAGTGATTATGTTGGCGGGAGGTATTGGTTACGGAAAAGAAAATCAAGCCATTAAACAAAAACCAAGCGAAGGCGATAAAGTGGTGATTTTGGGTGGTGAAAACTACCGAATTGGCATGGGCGGAGCGGCCGTTTCTTCGGCTGATACGGGTGCTTTGGGTTCTGGAATTGAATTAAATGCGATTCAACGCTCCAATCCAGAAATGCAAAAAAGAGCGGCCAATGCCATTCGTGGCATGGTGGAAGCGGACCATAATCCAATTGTTTCTATTCACGACCACGGTGCGGGCGGACACTTGAACTGTCTTTCGGAATTGATTGAAGAAACGGGCGGTTTGATTGACTTGGATAAATTGCCAGTAGGCGACCCAACGCTTTCTGCCAAAGAAATTATTGGGAATGAATCGCAGGAAAGAATGGGCTTGGTGATTGGTGAAAAAGATTTGGAAATTCTTCAACGCATTGCCGACCGTGAACGCTCACCAATGTATATCGTGGGTGACGTTACGAATAATCACCGTTTCACTTTTCAATCAAAATCAACGGGATTGAAACCAATGGATTTTGCAATTGAAGATATGTTTGGGAGTTCTCCAAAAGTAATTATGGAGGACAAAACCATCGAAAGAAATTATACAGAATTAAATTATTCTGTCGAAAATGTTCGAAGATATTTAAACCAAGTGCTTCAATTAGAGGCAGTTGCGTGTAAAGATTGGCTTACGAATAAAGTAGATAGATGCGTGGGCGGACGAGTTGCCAAACAGCAATGTGCGGGTTCTTTGCAGTTGCCCTTGAATAACGTGGGGGTCATGGCTTTAGATTTTAAAGGTAAGGAAGGTGTCGCTACGAGTATCGGACATTCGCCAATTTCGGCTTTGATTGACCCCGTTGCAGGTTCAAGAACTGCCATCGGAGAAGCACTTTCCAACATTGTTTTTGCTCCTTTGAAGGATAATTTAAAGTCAGTTTCGTTGTCGGCAAACTGGATGTGGGCTTGTAAAAATGAGGGAGAAGATGCCCGACTTTACGAAGCTGTGAAAGGCTGTTCGGACTTTGCGATTGAATTAGGCATCAACATTCCAACGGGAAAAGATTCCCTTTCGATGAAGCAAAAATATCCGAACGATGAAGTAATTGCTCCTGGAACAGTTATTATTTCGGCGGGTGGAAATTGCTCTGATATTACGAAAGTCGTTGAACCTGTATTGAAAAGAAATGGCGGTAATATTTACTATTTAAACCTGTCGCAAGATTCGTTTAAATTAGGAGGAAGCTCATTTGCCCAAATTCTGAATAAGGTGGGTACAGAAGTTCCAACCATTACCAATTCCGAATTCTTTAAAAATGCGTTCAATC
>JBBAKZ010000323.1:0-3166 GCA_040403275.1 Arcicella sp.
AAATCTGATTAAATTTTTTGAAATCTTAATCCGATTATATCAATGGAATAAATATATTTTAATTTCATTATTTTCTTTTAAAACCACAACCAAAAATGTTAGAACTCCTTCGCCAGCCTTGGCATTGGTCAATTTCGGGTCTTTTAATTGGCATGACCGTCCCAATTTTATTAATTTTGGGTAATAAACCCTTCGGGATTTCCTCAACACTCAGACAGGTTTGTGCCGCTTGCATTCCCGCAAATATTGATTTTTTCAAATACGATTGGAAGAAAGATTCGTGGAATTTATTTTTCGTGGCGGGTATCGTTTTGGGTGGATTTATTGGTAATTCTTTGCTTTCAAATCCAAACGTCATTTTGATTAATCCACAAACCCAACAAGAATTAGCGGCTTTGGGTATCAAAGATTTTTCAGGTTTATTACCGACAGATTTATTCAATTTCCAAAACTTATTCACACTTAAAGGCTTCATTTTCATGGTGTTAGGTGGATTTTTAGTAGGTTTTGGCACTCGTTGGGCGGGAGGTTGTACTTCTGGACACGCCATCATGGGTTTGTCGAATCTGCAAGTTCCATCCTTGATTGCCACGATATGTTTTATGGTCGGAGGCTTCGTAATGACTTGGTTAATTTTACCCTTTTTATTGACACTTTAAAAATAGTGAAGCTTTTAACGACAAAATCTCTCTCAAAATAATGATTCTTAAAAATTTAAAATACGTGCTAGCTGGGACTTTTTTCGGCATAATTGCGGTCAAATCTGAAATCATTTCTTGGTTTAGAATTCAAGAAATGTTTAGGCTGACAAGTTTTCACATGTATGGTGTAATTGGAACGGCTGTGGTCGTAGGAATGATTTCGATTCAAATCATTAAACGACTGAATATCAAAACGTTATCGGGTGAAAAAATCACCATTGCTCCCAAAAATTTCCAAAAAGGACAAATTTATGGCGGACTAATTTTTGGCTTTGGATGGGCGATAACTGGGGCTTGTCCCGGTCCACTTTTTGCTCAAATTGGCAGTGGTTTTGGTGTGATTACCATAACCTTACTCTCAGCCATTTTGGGGACTTGGGTTTATGGATATTTTAGAGAAAAATTACCTAATTGAGATTAATAACAAAATAAAAAATAGATTCAAACAAACTGAACCAAGCATATTTAACCGCATCGTGTGTTGAAAATTGGCTTGGTTTTCATTTTTAAGCACTTTCATAAACCATAAATTGAAGTAAATCAACACGGGCGACATTACTACAAGATATATAATAAAGGCGGAAAAATGATAGATTTTAACGTCTTGAAAATAAAAGAAAAATCCAATCGTAACCAGCAAAAAAATGCTCGCCGTGAAGATAAAAGTCCCTCTGATTCCTAACAATCTACTCATCGTCATATCACCTCTTCTGGCATCTTCTTCGTGCTGATAAATCTGAGTCATGGGGTAGAAACCTAAGAGATTTAGGCTACTCAAAATGGCAGGAAAAAGATATTTTTGTTGTAAAATTTCGCTCAAGGAAATTTTATCAACTGCTTGAATAACAGTCAAATACGTAAATGACCCTTGAAAAAAACCCACAGTTAACCAACTAATAATTGGGTATTTCTTTAGCCGTATTTTATCATTAGAATACGCCTTTGAAATAGTGCTATAAATAATTAAAGCCACACTCAAAATCCAACCCCCGAGGAAGTATGCTACGATAATTGCCAAGATGTCCAAAATCCATGAAACATAGAATAATTGAATATTAACTGGCGGAGGATTTTCTAGTCCACCGATAGGGCCTTCATCTTTATCAAAATAGCTATTATACGCATTTGAGGCGGGATAAATCAATAAATGCAACAGTATAAAAAGCACAGCAGTAATGCTCCAATCAGGATTTTGAGATTGACTAACTGCAAACCAGAAAACTGGCATGAGGAATAATGAAAACGGTATACGGAGATGGAGGATAATATTTTTCATGTTGTTAAATTAGGGTTGGATATTTTGTCTGAATTAAAATTCATTGGATTATAGGATTTTCAGGATTATTGACTTCAATAATTTTGATAAATTAATCTAAAAAATCCATTAATCTGACGAGTTCAAATTCAGACAGGTTTCTTCCAAAAATTACGACTAAAAATTCTTTCAAATTTCCATCCTTTTGCCCGCAAACCCGCAGGAATATAGGCGAACGTCTGCTTTGGAGAAAGGTGTTCGTAGTATAAATCATCGTCCGTTAGAATTAATGATTCGTAATTCTTTAAATTTTTTACGGTGATATCAGCAAATGGTAATTCTTTGATATACAACCCGTGGTTAGTGTCGGCACTGACCACTCCATTAATAATTTGCTCCTTCAATAACCATTCCGCCCGATAGCTTTCTGAAAGATGGGCTTGCGGTTTATAATTTCCTTCGGATACTTTTAGCGCATATTCCAAATAGCTTTTAAGTAATCTTGGACCTTCATTTTGTGCTTCTTCCACTCGCAATTGATTCGGCAAAATACTACTGATAATGTATATTTTTTCTCTCGCACGGGTAATGGCCACATTCAAGCGATTTTCGCCGCCTTGTCCATTTAGAGAACCAAATTGCATCACCATTTTACCTTTTGCATCCGGTGCATATCCGATGGAAAAGATGATAATATCTCTTTCATCACCTTGTACATTTTCGATATTTTTTACGAAAATAGGCTGTTCGTGATTTTTTACTTTATCAACATCGGCAAGGCTTTGAACCTTACCGACGTTGACAACTTCTAATAAATCTTGAATTAAGCCTTGCTGTTTGAAGTTAAAAGTAACAATTCCAATGGATTTTTCGGGAGATGTTTGATTGATATTTCGGACTAAATCAATGACATTTTCTGCCTCAATTTGATTGGTGCTATTTTCCCAAACGCCTTCAACTTTCAAAAACTGAATAGCGGGATTTTGTAAGTTAATCTCATGAAAATCAGGTAATAATGACAAAGTATTTTTGTAAAAGTATTGATTAGAAAAATCTATTAAATCCAAAGATTTGCTTCGATAATGCCCTCGTAATTGCGTTTGTGGCAAATATTGGCAAGCTAAATCCAAGAGCGAATCAACTTCCAACTCGGGATTATCGTCGACCTCATTTTCAAACCTAACACGGTATAAATCATTGGGTTGCAATT
>JBBAKZ010000323.1:3176-3829 GCA_040403275.1 Arcicella sp.
GAAATCGCCCGCAATCACTACTTGCTTGCCTCGGTACAAGGCGGGAATACCTTGTTCGGCAAAACATTGCGAAGCTTCATCAAAAATCACTAAATCAAAATTAGGTTCGAGCGGAAAAATTGCCGAAACAGTTTCGGGAGACGCCAACCAACAAGGAACAATTTTGAAAATTTCTTCCGAATATTCAGCAATTAATTTCCGAACCGACCACAATTTGCGTTTTTTGCCTACTTGATGTTTTAAATCACGGTAGGTTATGATATTTTGAAGCCGATTTTTCTCTAAATTTTGATAGGTTAATTCTCGCAATTTCAATAATAAAATTTCTTGACTTAGGGCTTGTTTTTTCTGAACGGATTCTTGCAAATCATTCTCCAACTGATTCATTTTCAGAGAACTAACGCTTCTTAAAATTGGATGTTTATCTTCAATATCTTCAATCCAAGCTAATTTTAAACTGTTCATAAAGTAGTCGGTGGGGCCACCGACCATGGCGGACAGCGGTTGTTTTTCCGATAAAAACAATTCAATCATCGACCACTCCGAAATGCTAAAAGATGCCATTAAGGAATCAGATTCTTGCATCAAATCGAAGTTTTCTTTCAGATAAGAATTAATGGTTGATAAATCTTTTGAATTACTGATAATTTCTA
>JBBAKZ010000324.1:0-2732 GCA_040403275.1 Arcicella sp.
AAGAATGGTTTTTATGCCTTTTAATTTGCAATAAAATAGAATTGTCCACGAAGCGATATCATAATAACCCGTCAGATTCACTACCGCTGGTTTAAACTCTTTTATCGCTTTTAAAATTCCTAAAATTCTACTCGATAAACTAACTTCCTCAAGTGTTCCTGCATGCAAAAGTTTATAAGGATATTGGTGAATGGAGTTATCTAAATCTCCTAAATTTACTCGGCTCTTTTCAACGGCTGCAATCTGAACCACTAATAGCGAATCGGTCGGGTTTTGACCAATAATCTTCTGTAACTCATTGAAAATGATTGCCTTATAATGAGCCCAAAGTTGGTTGTGAACGATTAGAATTTTCATTTATGCTGACATTGCGGGTGCTATATTTTTTTCTTCTTGCTGAAGCGGAACGGGTATTTTATGTAAATACCTTATTCCTACAAAGCGAATCATTACAAGGAAAACATACCAGTAAGCAATTCCATAAGGTTCACCTCCCGTAAAAAGTGTTACAAAATAACACATATAAAAGTAACCTAAAAATGTGGTTAATTGATTTGTACCCTCTTTAATGGCTCTTAATGACTCTCTGAAAATCACCAAATTCATCATGGCAAAACTCCAAAATGCGATAATACCACAGTCAATCCAAGTTTCTAGAATGGGGATGTCCATGTACAGAAAGCGATAGCCTTTACCCAGAATTAATTCCCACGGTGATTCAAACAGCACTTTTTTGAATGCGCCGAAAGTATTTACCCTTCCCATCGCAGAATAGTCAATGGCTTTGGCGTCCTCCATTCCCGTAGCGGTTAGCATGGCCTTGGTGAAGGTAATGGTGAAGGCATCATAATATAAATTAATGATGGATACTAATTTTGCTTGTGTACTAATAAAGTAAATAATTCCACCGAAAAATAAGGCAATCAAAAATAAATTTTGAGGTCTAAAGATACTTTTAAAAGCATTTTTGACCGATTTTGCCGATACGTTGTACCATAGAAAAATGATCAAAGTAAAGATAAATCCAAGTAAAATTGATCTTGCTTGTGTCAAAACCAATACAATTACCGACAAAATCATATTTCCCAAAGCGAATAATTTCCACAAGGTACTTTTATTTTTCAACATAATATAGGATGAAAAAACGCCTGCGAAGGCATTTCTAGCATACACGTGCGGATTACCGCTGGCCGTGGTTGTGCCATCGCCAAATACCACGGATGCTCGTTGGCCAATGATAAAATTAGCATTCGTAGCCATCGAATAAATCAAACAAATGCTCCCTAAAAACGTAAGACCAACCACAATGGGTAAGAAATAATCTTTTACGTCGTTTGAAACGCTCAAAAGCAAGATAAAGAAAACAAAGTATGAGGCATAATTTATTAAATCTCGAAAGAAAACAGAACTGTTAGCGGCATAACCATAAAATGGATTGATGAAGAAAAAGTTTACCAAAATAATAAACAGGTAGATAAATCCGAGCCGATAAGCTGGTAAAAAAGGTTTGTAGAATTTACGAAAAATGTCGTTTGGTGATACCATCAGCCCTAATCCTAAAATCAGACTGATAATGGTAAAAGTGGAACCGCCTCCAAAGCCTAAAACTTCTTTGAAGAAAAAAATCAAAGGACTTCCCATAAACACGATGAAAATGCCTAAGAATTGACGACTATATTTAACATGATAATACTTATTCATAAGGCAAATTTACAAAACTAATCTGTGAAAGTTTAGAATTTTGAAATAACAGGATTTTGTGATAAAATCGGTATTAATTCGGAGTCGGTTTAAATTCATACGCCCAAAATATTTCACCACCAGGTTTCAAAAACGACTTGATGGGTTTATTATTTGGTAATTGTTCTTGTGAAACAATATAACGATATTTTCCCTCACTAAAACGAATCAAGGCTTCCTCTTTTACGTAACAGTGACTCATATTACTGTTATTCTCGAAAAAGTAATCTGTATCGAAACGCTTACTTGAATCACTATCAACGTATTTTAGGGCAATTTGATATTGAGTATCAAATAATTTTTCATCCTCAAAGGCAAAAGATTGTGCCAAAATTGGCAAGGTGAATTTACCCAATGAATCAGAAATGGGCATTTTTAATAGTTTACTCAGTTTATTCATTCGGTAAGTTTCGTTGGCATTTGCTTCGTGTTCTCGCAAAAGACAGGCTTTATTTTTGGGAACAAGTCCATCAAAATCAAGCGATAAAAGTACTTTTTCGTTATTTTTCAACGTATTAATCCAGGTAATGGCATCGGCTAAGTTTTGTTGTTGCCCATTGACCGATGTTTTGTTTTGCTGTAACGTCAAAATAGTATTTGCCAGTAACAATAAAGTTAAAATACTTAATACCCAAATTCTTTGATTTTGTTTTATCAATAAAATTACGCCGTAAAGACCAAATGCAATCATAATAATTGCCATCATCGACAACGGGAATGTGTGCGTATTATAAAGTTGTGCAGCTTTTAAAGAAGAAAAAAGGATGAATAAAAAGTTTAAGATAAATAGTATTGCTACTGATTTCGAGGCATGAAGTTTAACCAAAAACCACATACCCAATAGACAAAAAAACGAGAAAATAAGATTAATAGGTTCTTTTACAAAATTATCTAGGTAGGCCATATTAAAATATGTGTCCATTTTATCATGATTAATTTTGGTAAAAACCCCGCCTAAAAACGATTTTAATACCACAAAAGTATCCGTAATA
>JBBAKZ010000324.1:2742-3810 GCA_040403275.1 Arcicella sp.
AAGGCATCAAAGCTAAAAGTGCCAAGATTACCACGCCAAAATAATTAAGATACGTTTTGAAAGGAATTCTTTGCGGCCAAAGATTGATTAAAATACTCCCTACCACAAAAGGCCCAAAAAATAAGAAAATGAGTCTTTGGGTGAATGTAATGATGAAAAGAATCAATAAAGTAGTGGCAATTTTGGGCGTAATTTTTTCGGTGAATAGTACTCTTACACTCAGATATAAAAATAAACTACCCGATAAAGCTTCTGGACGAATTAGCGGGGCAGATAACCATATTACGTCGGAACAAACACACAAAAATGTTAAAATGAACTTTAATTCTAGTTTTAATGCGGGATGTTTGGCGTGGAGAATAAATTGTACGGTTTTGAAAATAATAAAACCAATTAAAATCAGTTGAATCAATCTTTCCCAAATCACAAATTCTTCTCGATGATTTAAATAATAAAAAGTATTTTTATCGAAAATTGTCAATATATCGGGCAAACCATGAATGCTGGAAATGTTCTTGAGTAAACTAAATCCGCACCAAATAATAAACATCAAGTAGGCAATGAGCGTGCTTGGCAAGGCAGCCCACTCTAAGGCTCTTGGCGTAATTCCAAAAAGTAAAAAAATGCCCGATTCGCCGATGAAATTTTCGTCAGTTGTGAAGGTGATTAGTGGGGGAGGGGATACAATTCCGTGATAAAAACTTAGCGCTAATAAAATCAGTAAAATTGAAAAGGAAATTACGGACAAATTTCGAGTTGAGTGCATGTATAAGTTTTGAGTTCTGATTATTTACAAATTTAACGAAAAATGCTGAAATCCACAGCCACTTTCTCATTTGATAGCCTGCAAAATACTTCCAATTAACCCTCTCAAAGTATCCAATTCAGTTTCCGAAAACGTTGAAAAATTGCTTTTTCAACTTAACCAATGCTTGAATTTTATCGATTTAACAAATTTATTCCTTTTTTCGTCAGATTAATTCTCATAAAATAGGGGAATAGAACTTGCCAAACGCTGATACTATGACCTCACCAAACGGATGCTCGTAATATCAGAATAAATTGTGA
>JBBAKZ010000325.1:0-3743 GCA_040403275.1 Arcicella sp.
ATTTCTTTCCAATCATTTGCTTTTTTGGCGAAATTTAAGGCTAAATAAAATAAATCGTAAGGATTCCCGATTCCCTGATGTTTTGAAATCATGCCTATATATCGATAACAAAGCGCTAAATTCAAATAATCATTTTTTGGTTTGGCTAATTGTATTGCCCTATTTAACCATTGCAAGGCTTTATCTTCATCGTTCGCATGGTAAATGTAAGTATAACCAATTCGAGACATAGCTTTGGCACTTGATTGGTCGTCGTGATTTTTTTTAGCAATCGTTAAGGATTGGGTGAGGAAATGCAAGCAGCTATCAAGGTCAATTTCTTCAAATTGCCGTCCTAGTTCAAAATATAACCTAATTTTATCTTTTTCGTTGTTAGTTGCAGTTATTTGTTTTTTGAGCACACTCACTTCACCGTTTTGTGCAGCCAAATAACTTGTCCAAGAAAATAAAATTAAAAGAGTTAAAAAGTATTTTAAGCCGGAGTGTGATGCTACAAACACAAGATTATTTGTTAAATTTTAAGTTTATTTTAAAAATATTATGCCTTAAAAACAAGAAAGTCGTCCGCCATCCACGGGTAAATTTATGCCATTAATATAACCTGCGGCTGGACTACACAAAAATGCCACGGCTGCCGCAAATTCGTGTGCTTCACCAAAGCGTCCTGCAGGAATGTCTGAACGCATCATGTCTTCTACCTCATCAATTGAAATATCAGCAGCTTTTGCTCTGGAATTTACCACAAAATCCAGTCTTGCGGTTTTGGTATATCCTGGCAACACATTATTGACGGTAATGCCAAATTCTCCCAATTCATTTGCTAATGTTTTTGACCACGAAGCGACAGCCCCACGAGTCGTATTTGACACGCCCAAACCGTTAATTGGCTGTTTTACGGAGGTTGAAATAATATTAATAATTCTGCCAAATTGCTCCGCTTTCATGCTCGGTACGCAGGCTTGCACGAGTATATGATTGCAAATCAAATGATTAGAAAATGCTTGCGTAAACTCTGCTACATTTGCATCAATAATTGCACCACCGGCTGGTCCACCGGTATTATTTACCAAAATATGCACAATGGGATTCGTTTTCAAATGATTTTCAATACCTGTTTTCAATTCAGAAGGCTTGGAAAAATCTTCTAAAAAATAAGAATGTTTTTGCCCTTGTGAACTATCCAATCGATGAAGTGTTTCATTGAGTGTGTCTTCATTGCGAGCCACAAGTGTTACATTTGCCCCAAGCAAAGCCAATTCAATGGCCGAAGCTCGTCCTAGCCCTTGGGTGCTACCGCATACAATGGCATTTTTATTTTTTAAATTTAAATTCATAATTTACGGTGAATGGTCAAAGGTAAACGGTACATGATTTTTAGTTTATATTTTACTTCTCAAAGGTAACAGACAAATATATTACGATAAAATGAAAGTGTATTTATTTACGGTTTACCGTTCACCTTTTACCGTTCACCGAAAAATATGCCAAATTTATCATACCGAAGTAATGAAAAAGAATTGATTGACGACCTGGAACTGGACAATGACGCACTTCGTCAGAATTTAGAAGAATTGGCGTTGATTAATAAGTATTTGGGTGGTAATCAAGTTACTACCAGCGGACTATCTCGATTGATGTTCGATGGTCGGGATTCGATATTTGATGTACGAAAATCGACCAACGAAAATCGAAAATCGAAAATCGAAATCGCTGACTTAGGTTGTGGTGGAGGTGATATGATGATTGTGATGGCGGATTGGGCGAAAAAAAAGGGAATTGATACGCAATTGATCGGAATTGATGCCAACGATTTTATGATTGAATTTGGTACAAAAAGAACGGCTAATTATTCAAATATCAGTTATTTACACCAAGATATTTATTCCGAAGAATTCAAGAAAAAATCTTTCGATATTGTTACAATGACGCTTTTTTGCCATCATTTTTCGGATGAAAGTCTTATTACACTCCTCAAACAACTCAAAAAACAAACTCGCATCGGGATTGTTATCAATGATATTCACCGCCACTGGTTTGCTTATCATTCCATCGCTTGGATTACGAAACTTTTCTTGAAATCTTACCTCGTAAAAAACGATGCAAAACTTTCCGTTTGGCGTGCTTTTGTTCGGGAAGATTTGGAGAAAATCATTGAAAGGTCAGGTTTTACGAATTATTCCATTCGTTGGAAATGGGCATTTCGATGGGAGGTGGTGTTATTTTCGTAGCGCAGGTTTTAACCTATATGCGATGAACAAAATTAATTAGTCAATTACAGGTATAAACCTGTGCTACTGTTTTATGAAAATTATACTTTGGTACCGCAACGATTTGCGTATTCACGACCACGAAGCCCTTTGGAAAGCCTCAGAAAAGACTTCTGAAGTGGTTCCAGTCTATATTTTTGACCCACGAATCTTTCATGAACATCATTTAGGTTTTCAGAAAACGGGGGAAATTAGGCATCAATTTTTAATAGAATCGGTTCAAAATCTGCGAGAAAATTTACAGAAAATTGGTTCCAATCTCATCGTTCGCACGGGATTTCCCGAAGACATTATACCCCAATTAGCCCAAGAAATTCAAGCCGATGAAGTCTATACATCGGAGGAAATTACGCAAGAAGAAAATGACGTAGATTCTTTGGTGGAAGCACGCTTAAAAGCGGAAGGTCGAAAGATAAAATTTTTCTGGGAATCAACTCTTTTTCACGTGGATGATTTGCCAATGGATATTGAAAATTTGCCCGATGTATTTACGCAATTTAGGAATAAAGTTGAGAAATTTTCAAAGATTAGACCTTGTTTTAAAACGCCTAAAAATTTGGTTTTTAAGGAATTAGTTGAAGTAGGAGAGATTTCTAACGGATTGACGAACGAAAATATTACGGTCAACTTCAAAGGTGGCGAAAGCGAAGCGATTAACCGCCTCAATCATTATTTCTGGGAAAAAGATTTATTGAAAATCTACAAAGAAACTCGTAATGAAATGTTGGGGTTAGATTATTCCTCGAAATTCTCAGTTTGGCTCGCCAATGGCTGTATTTCACCAAGATTCATTTACGAAGAAATTAAAAAATACGAATCAGAACGAATTGCCAATGAATCGACTTATTGGTTAGTTTTTGAGTTAATTTGGCGTGATTATTTTCGTTTTGTTTGCATGAAATTTGGCAATAAAATATTTCACAAAAAAGGTATCATGAATAAGCCCGTTAATTGGAAACATAATCAAAATATCTTTGAAAAATGGCGTTTGGGAGAAACTGGCGTGCCTTTGATAGATGCCAACATGAAAGAATTATTGGAAACGGGCTATATGTCTAATCGTGGACGACAAAATGTTTCGAGTTTTTTAGTGAAAGATTTGCAGATTGATTGGCGTTGGGGAGCGGCATGGTTTGAGAGCCAATTGATTGATTATGATGTATGTTCAAATTGGGGAAATTGGCTCTACGTAGCGGGCATTGGCAATGACCCACGAGAGAATCGTTATTTCAATATCTTGAAACAAGCTTCTAATTATGATTCCAAAGGTGAATACGTAAAGCATTGGTTACCAGTAATTTCGGGTGTGCCAGCCGACAAAGTTCACGTGGTTGGATTGTTAAATAATGAGGAACAAAAACGTTTTGGTGTACGGTTGGGAGTAGATTATCCCAATCCAATTGTGGACGTAAAAAAATGGAATAAAACATCTTAATAAATAAATTCATCCAAACATTTTAAAGGTTTGGATGGATT
>JBBAKZ010000326.1:0-3736 GCA_040403275.1 Arcicella sp.
GGAGCTTTCCAACCTTTTTGAATGGTCCAAGCACGAACTTCTTTAACGCCCGCTGTGAAATAAGTAATCAAATTCAACAAAGCATAAGAGCCACGAACCAATTTATCCAATCCAGATTCGGTCAGATTGTATTCTTCCAAAAACATTTGACGGTCGTCCGCATCTTCCATTTCTGCAATCTGGGCCTCCAATGCCGCACAAATAACAATTACTTCGGCACCTTCTTCTGCCACGTTTTTGCGTAACTGTTCAACGTAATCATTCGTTCCTACTGCGATTGATTTTTCATCCACATTGGCTACATAAATGACAGGTTTGTCAGTTAATAATAAAATATCGCCGATGGCTTCAAATTTTGCCTCTGGGTCAATTCCTTGCACCGTTCTGGCTGATTTTCCTGATTCTAAAGTTGATTTATATTGTTGCAAAATGGCTAAAGTTGCTTTCGATTTTGCATCGCCATTTTTTGCGGCTCTTTCAATTTTCTGGATTTTTTTATCGACTGATTCTAAATCCTTCAATTGTAGTTCAAAATCAATAATTTCTTTATCAGAAACAGGATTAACCCGACCTTCCACGTGAATAATATTATCGTCTTCAAAGCAACGTACCACGTGAAGAATGGCATCTACCTCACGAATATTAGCTAAGAATTTATTGCCTAAACCTGCTCCCTGGGAAGCACCTTTCACTAATCCAGCAATATCCACAAATTCAATCACCGTTGGTAAAACCCGTTGTGGCTTTACGAGTTCTTCCAAAATGTTTAATCTTGGGTCTGGAACCGTTACGATACCAACGTTTGGTTCAATCGTACAGAAAGGGTAATTGGCAACTTCTGCCTTATTTGAAGATATTGCACTAAATAATGTAGATTTTCCAACGTTTGGTAAACCTACGATGCCTACTTGTAAGCCCATTTATTTTAATTTTAGTTGATTCTTGAAATGAAAAAGAATGCAAAATTACTAAAAATACCGCAAAAAAGCCTCTGAAATTTCAGAGGCTTCAAAAATCATTGCTTTTTTTGGACTATTCCCACTTTAAATCACTGCCAAAACTGCTACCTTCTCCTCTTTCTTCTTCCTCACGGTCAAATTGAGCGAAATCAACTTCTGGTAATAATTCGTTTTTAACGTGGTCAACGGCCTCTTGAAGCCCTTCCATAAATTTCCCGAAGTCTTCTTTGTATAAAAACATCTTGTGTTTTTCATAACCAAATCCATCATCTTTCTGATAACGGCGACTTTCGGTAATCGTGATGTAATAATCGTTTGAGCGAGTTGATTTTACATCAAAAAAATACGTTCGTTTTCCAGCTCTGATTCGTTTCGAAAACAATTCTTCTCTGTCTCTTTCTTCCACTTTGAAATGATAATTTAGGGTTTATGTTTTTGTAAAAATAGGAATATTATCAGTTTTTACAAAATTATCTTGAAAAATTATCTTTGGTATTTTTCTTATAATATTTATGAATTGTCGGTTGTTTTGGTATTGACGATAAGAGATTTTATTTTATCGATAAAAACGAACAAGAGTTGGCCAAAATGTATTTGAAATATAAATGTAATCAACTCAGAATTAGTAAATTATTCTAATAAGTTAAGGCAATTAACTTTTCAATTAAATTTATTCAAATGTGTTTTTAAACAGGGTGGTGATTGAAATCTATAAAATTTTAAACGCTAAATCAAATCTGTCAGCCAAAACCTTTAAATCACTCATTACAGGCTCTAAAAGATAAATTCCTTTGGCTTTACGTTCCGCTTCAATTTCCCTTTCCGGGTCACCTGGTACTAAAACTTTTTGGCCATTAATGGCTGGAGCAGCATGAAAGCGGTCAATCCATCGGTCCATATCTGCTTTGAAATCCTTGGCTGGACGGAAACCATCAATGCGCATGGCTCCCAAAAAATGTCCCGTTCCTTTGCCCACTTGTTCGCCAGCATTCATAAATCCAGCCGTGGCAAATGGAGGAACCCAAGGTCCAAAATTTGCCCCAGACAATACGCCTGAAAATATATCTACAATCGCTCCAAGTCCGTAACCTTTGTGCGAACCATGTTCACGGTCGCCTCCGAGTGGGAGCAAAGCACCGCCATTTTTAACTGCATTTGAATCGTCGGTGGGATTACCATCTTTATCTTGAACCCAGCCAATGGGTGCAGGAGAGCCTTTTCTTTGTAAAATTTCCATTTTTCCATAAGCCACCGCTGTACTGGCAAAATCAGCTACGAAAGGAGGATTTTTTTCAGCAGGCACAGCCACTGCAATGGGATTTGTCCCCAATAATTTTTCTTTTGAGAACGTAGGTGTAACTAAAGGAGCGGCATTCGTCATTGCCCAACCTATCATATCATTTTCCAAGGCCATCATGGCATGAAAACCTGCGATACCAAAGTGATTGGAATTTTGGACTGAAACCCATCCTGAACCCACATTATTTGCTTTTTGCATAGCAATATTCATGGCAAAAGGTGCTACAACTAAGCCCAAACCTTTATCTCCATCAATCACAGCGGTAGATGGCGTTTCATGAATAATTTTAATTGTTGGGTTGGGATTTAATCGTCCATTGTCAAAAAGTCTAACATATCCACTCAAACGAGCAGTTCCGTGAGAGTCTACACCCCGCAAATCCGCAGAGATTAGAACCTTTGAAGCTAAGGTAGCATCGGCCTCTGGACAACCAATGGCTAAAAAAACTTTTCGGATAAATTCCTGTAAATAGCTATATTCGTAAATCATAATTACTTTTTTAAAAAATTAATTGACAAATTTACATACAAGAACTTCCAATTTATAATCAAGGTTAGGGTTTTGTATTAAATTTTAATCATTGAAATTGCCATAAAAGAATTAATTTGCTCGTAAAATGTTTATTCCTTACCACTCAATATTTAGGTACATGATTTCTATTATTTTCGATTTAGTAAACCACATTTTCCTAATCAGTTATACAGTACTATTTTTAGGACTGAATTCTAACGCCCAAATTCCAACCAAAAGTATTAAGAAAAATTCAGAATCGAGTAAAGACACGCTTTTTGTCAGCATTTTAAATAACGAAAAAATAGACATTAAACGCACGATTATGGGTAATACAAAAAAGTATATGGATAAAAAAGTCGTAGAATTTAGGTTTTATGTGATTGAATTTAAGAATCCCAAAAATGTGCCTCTACTAATGAAAGTTCAAGATTTGATTCCAACTTCGATGGATGGTCAAGTAGAATTAGAAATTTTGGAATGCTCTGAGGCAGAAATTGATTTTACTCGTGGGCGTTTGGCTTGGAATTTTCGTCTAAAACCCAAAGAAAAAAAGGTTATGGAAATAAAATATAATGTAACTTATCCTAAAAATAGAAATATCCTTAGTATCGAAAATGTCCTCCAACTTCAAGCGAATATCCGCAAAACTCTTTAGTTTTTTTGTTAAAGGTTTACTTTTATTAGCACCCGTTTATGTAACGGGCTACATTATTTTTAATCTACTTGATTCTTTAGATAGTCAGTTTTTTGTGCAATATCGAGGAACGGGTTTGATTGTTCTGATTGCAATCATTATGATTGTTGGTTTTTTGGGTTCAACTTTTATTTCTGTTCCCGTTCTTCAAATCTTTGAGGAGGCAATCATTCGCATTCCTCTGGTTGGTATCATCTATTCTTCTCTCAAAGACCTCGTGGGAGCATTTGTGGGGGATAAAAAGAAATTTAACCAACCAGTAATATTTTT
>JBBAKZ010000327.1:0-1586 GCA_040403275.1 Arcicella sp.
TGTGTGCGGTAGTTTTAACGAAAGAACCAGTAACTATTCACAACATTCCAAACATTCGTGATGTAAACCAATTAATCGACCTTTTGGGCGATATGGGCGTTATTTGCACACGAACTGATGTTTCTTCTGTTAGATTTGATGCCTCAAATGTCAATTTAGATTACTTAAATTCCGAAACTTACAAGAAAAAGGCCGCTGCTTTGCGTGGTTCAGTCATGTTACTTGGACCAACCTTAGCCCGTTTCAAAAAAGGCAGAATTCCTTCCCCAGGTGGTGATAAAATCGGTCGTCGTCGTTTGGACACGCACTTTTTGGGATTTATGAAATTAGGCGCCCAATTCAATTATTCACCAGAGGAGGGTGGTATTTATGAAGTGGATGCCTCACGTTTGAAGGGTGCATACATGCTTTTAGATGAAGCTTCGGTAACGGGAACCGCCAATATTGTAATGGCAGCTGTTTTAGCAGAGGGAACAACGACCATTTATAACGCTGCTTGCGAGCCATATCTTCAACAATTGTGCAAAATGTTGAATCGCATGGGAGCAAAAATCTCGGGTGTTGGTTCAAATTTACTAACAATTGAAGGGGTTTCTGAACTTTTTGGAACCGAACATACGATGCTTCCCGATATGATTGAAATTGGTTCATTCATCGGAATGGCGGCCATGACACAATCTGAAATTACGATTAAAAACTGCTCTGTGAAAGATTTGGGCATTATTCCACAAACTTTTCAGAAATTAGGCATTAAACTAGAAATCAGAGGCGATGATATTTTTGTGCCTGCTCAAGACCGTTACGAACTCGAAACGTTCATTGACGGTTCGATGCTAACAGTTTCGGATGCTCCTTGGCCTGGCTTTACGCCCGACTTGTTGAGTATCGTTTTGGTAACGGCAATTCAAGCGAAAGGAACGGTATTGATTCACCAAAAAATGTTTGAAAGTCGCTTGTTTTTTGTGGATAAATTGATTGAAATGGGCGCTCAAATTATACTTTGCGACCCACATCGTGCCACCGTGGTTGGTTTAAATCGTGAACAACAATTACGTGGTATTCGCATGACGTCACCCGATATTCGTGCGGGCGTTTCTTTATTAATTGCGGCAATGGGAGCGAAGGGTACTTCGATTATTGAAAATATCGAGCAAATCGATCGAGGTTATCAAAATATTGATATTCGTTTGAATGCCATTGGTGCGGAGATTGTAAGGTTGTAACATTGATGTATGATTTTCGATATTTGTTTAGCGTAAAAAAGGGTCTGTCAAATAAGTTGGCAGACCCTTTTTTGTTTGGTAATCATAAGTTTACAATACCTTAGCTAAAATTTAGCAACTTTATCAAGATTCAAATGGTTATTTTAATAAGCGGATTTCTCAAAAATAATGAGCTTGAAAATGCTGAATTTTCAAATTCCTCAACTTGAAATAGTATAATTAATATGATAGAAAATCTTTTTAAACTTGACTTTTCTGAACCTGCGGTTTTCTTGAATTTGTGTTTGCTCATGTTCGTATTAATTACCTCCCGGTATTTTATTTTAAGCGGATTTTTTCATCTGTATTTTTACTTATGGAGAC
>JBBAKZ010000327.1:1596-3718 GCA_040403275.1 Arcicella sp.
AGAAAGAAGTGTTTTGGTCGATGTTGACGGCGGTTATTTTCGCAGTAATGGGTGCTTTAGCGGCACTTGTTTGGCAACGAGGATTTACGAGTATCTACTTGAATATCAAAGACTACCCGATTTGGTGGTTTCCTTTGAGTATCATTGTTTCTATATTCATTCACGAAACGTATTATTACTGGCTTCATCGTTTAATGCACCATCCCAAAATTTATAAACAAGTCCATAAAATTCACCACGATAGTAAAATTACTTCTGCTTGGACTGCTTTTTCTTTTCATCCCATCGAGGGTCTTTTAGAAGCGTTAATCATGCCCGCAATTATCATGATTGTACCGATGCATCTATATGCAATTCTTTTTCACCTGACAATTATGACTATCACCGCAGCAGTTAATCATCTTGATATTGAAATTTATCCACGAAATTTATTTGGGAATCTGTTAGGAAAACACGTCATCGGTGCAACGCATCATAGCCATCATCATAAATTTTACCGTTATAATTTTGGTCTATATTTTACTTTTTGGGATAAATGGGGGAAGACAGAGAGTCCGAATTTTGAGCAAGATTTTAAAGGGAGAGCAAAGTGATGAATTATGAGTGATAAGTTATAAATAAAACACGTGGTATAGCACATTAACAAGAATGAGCGATAAATTACGAATCGAGACACTCATAATTTATCGCTCATAACTCACAATTATTTTAACGAAGGTCATTGACTTCCACACCAGGATATTTACTTTTATCAAAGACAAAATATTTATCATCAACGGCAATATTTGGCGTAAATTTATTGACTTTAAAAGTCTGACGTTTTCCGTTTTTATCAGTAATTATCCAACTTTTAACAGATTTATCTTTTTTATTCAATTTGATTTTTACTTTGGCAACTTGCGTTCCTTTTTTCTCAGGCGACATTTCAATTACTTCGTAAGACTCTCCGCCTTCGTTCACCTCTTGAACAAATACGTAACGAAAGCCCTTTTTATCAAAAGTATAAACTTTAGCAGGGTTCAAATCACTTTCTGAGGGTTCATAATCAGAAATATTCACTTCATTGGTTTCTTTAATGTACGTAGAAACCTCTTTGCCGTTATTATAAATTTCTTGACCACCCGTTTTTAAACGATATTTTGTTCCTTTTACGGTAATATTTCCTTGTAAAGTTTGTGCCGAACCATCCGTTCCGTAGGTAAAAGATGCCCCAAAAGTTTTCATTGATTTGTACTTTTGCTGCATTGCATCTATAATTGCGCCAGCCTTTGAATCTTGTGAAAATGCCCCAAAAACGCTAATAAATAGGCATAAAGTAAGAAAAAGAGTTTTATTTTTCATTTTTTATGGAATGTATAATTTGTACTTTTTTGATTCGGCAAAGTTAATAAGAAAAGGTTTGAATAATCGTTATTAAAACGTAAAAATTGCCAAAAGGTTCAAATTGATAAGAAACATGAATGTTAAGTTTTATTAAATACATATCTTTGTAAATTGTGAAGGTATTGGACTTTAGGTATTAGGTTTTAGAAGAAATACTGGCGAAAGTGTTCGTAGTCCTAATGCACATTTATCTGAATTTCAATAGTGATTAAACAATTCACTAATCTTATAAACGATTAATTTTCAATTGGTAGTGAGCGAAAGGCTAAAACCTAACTCTCAACACCTAAAACCTAATAATCTCCTTATGCAATTTTCTTTCAAAAAAATCCTGCCACATTTATACGCTATTATCTTCTTTTTAGTACTAGCTGGGATTTATGCCTCGCCTGTTTTGCAAGGTAAAGAATTATCTCAGCACGATATCACGATGGCTCAGGCGGGTTCGCATGAATCCACTGAATTTACCAAAAAAACGGGTGAAATTGCTTGGTGGACAAATTCCATGTTTGGCGGAATGCCCGCATTTATGATTCATGGTAAATATCCAAATAGTATTGGTTCAATCATCGGCGGAAATTTGATGAATATGCTTCCAACGCCCATCAATCTGATATTTTTGATGATGTTGGGTATGTACATTTTGTTAATTACGCTTCGTGCTAACGTTTGGCAAGCTGTTTTAGGAGCCGTTGGCTTTGCTTTTTGCTCTTGGAATATGGTAATTATCGCCGCCAGA
>JBBAKZ010000328.1:0-3710 GCA_040403275.1 Arcicella sp.
AACAGTTGAATTAATTGAAAAATATGAACATAAATGGGATTGGGAATCATTAAGTAGAAATAAATCCTTACCATGGTCAATTGTATTAATTGAAAAATACATAAATAAATGGAATTGGCATGGTTTAAGTACAAATGAATCCCTGCCATGGTCTATCGAATTAATTGAAAAATACCAAGCCAAATGGCATTGGGGGCAGAGTTGGAGGGATATTAATGGGGCTACTAGTGGAATACTTGGTTTGAGTTGGAACAATTCTTTACCATGGTCTCTTGAATTAATTGAAAAATTTGAAGAAAAATGGGATTTGAAAATTATATCTGAAAATCCTAAATTACCTTGGTCTTTTGAATTAATTGAAAAGTATGAAGGAAAATGGGATATGTGGTCAATTCAACATAATGAAGGGATTTATGAAAAAATGCTAAAACCTTTACTAACTGATGAGTTTATTGATGAGGTAATGGCTGAAGATGCTCTATTTGAGTTCAAGCTCGAAACTATTAAAGCTGGTCGTAGTGTAGTAGTAGTGCCGATGTCTGACGAAGAGGCAGAAGCATTAGCATAATGAAAGGGGGCTTAACCCATGGATGGTGTCCTCACCATCCACCTTGCGGCAACAACTCACTAATTTAGTTTTACTCGTAATTTATTGATAATCAGATACTTGTGTTTTTGATTCACGATGGATAATCTGGGTGTTCCTCTAGGATACGCATCCACGTGGATAGAGAACTTCTACCAATTAGTGAAGGGAAAAGTACTATTCAATCATCTTCCAAAAGCAATTCATTTTGATACTACCTGCAATATCAGTATTTTTATATCATGGAAGCACTATATACGGAAGACCAAATTTTTATACCAATAATTTCAGACTACGGATTCAAAGCAACTTTTGGTAACGAGTCTAACACAATATTTTTACGTAGAGCATTACAAGCACTCATAAAATCAGAAGTACCAATTGTCGAGGTAAAATTTGATAAAAATACTTTTGAAGGCATTACCCAAGACGGCAGGAGTGGAATTTTTGATATGGCTTGTACCGATGAAAATAACAACTATTTCATCGTCGAAATGCAATACGGAGATGCACCATATTTTGTTCAGCGAATGAAGTTCTACGCACTACATAAATTTAATGCAATGGTGAAGCGTGGTAAATTTGATTATGGGACACTCACAAAAATCTATTGTGTCGCTATTTTGGCAAATGATATTCTTCCCTATCCTCAATTTCATACCGTTGCTAACCTGAGGAATGAACAAGGAGAATTTTTTGATGAACAAATGTCATTTATTACGGTAGAATTAGATAAATTTACAATGCAAGAGTCTGATTGTCAGACAGATTTAGAAAAACTAATATTCACGATGAGAACTATCCATACAGTTACCCAACCAATTCAGTTTCCCAAATTTTGGGATGAAGATTGGTTAAAAATCGCTATTGATGAATTAGATAGTCGCAGAATGACTCCCGACGAAAAAGCCTCATTAGAGATTTTAATTGCCCGCAATGCAGAATCGGTAAAAGCTGAAAATAGAAAAATTGAAGCGGCAAGAATGGCTGATAGGGTGGAAACGATTAAGAATTTATTAGGTTTGGGTATTTTAACGAATCAACAAATTGCCAAAACGGTTGGTGTAAGTGAAAGTGTAGTTATTCAATTAGCGACCAAAGGCTAAATTTAAAATTTCTCAATACCAAAGCCAAGTTTGTCTTTTGAAAGATGGACTTGGTAATTTTTTTTAAAAATTAACCTCAGTGACAAAATCCCAAACCATTTCCAAAACCTATAATAGCCCATCACCCCTCCCAAACGAAGACCGTATTTGGGTAGATAATCCTCATGTTTGCGCATTGGCGGATGGTGCTGGTGGTACGGGTATTTTGTGTGGCGAGTGGGCGGAATTTCTGTTAAAACACCTACCAAATGCTCCCATTCATACTTTTGAAGAATTTATTACTTGGTTAGAACCACTGACGGAGGCTTTTGTTCAGCAATACGAGCCATTGATGCAACAGGATGTTTTCCAACTCAAACGTTTTTATCAAGAAGGCAGTGCCAGTACTTTGGCTGTGATTTGGCAAACGGAACATGATTTTCATGGGCTTACTTTTGGCGATAGTCACGTGTTTTTTTACGCCAATAATCACTTAGAAAGTTACCCTTTTCAAAAACCCGAAGAACTTTCGGGAGGTACACATTTACTCAATTGGTCGATATTTCCCAATGAATTAGGCTTTCGGTCGGGTGTAATTCCCAAAGATGAAGTTGTCTGTTTACTGGCAACGGATGCCATCAGCAAGCATATTTTCGAACAGTATCAAGATAATCCGAAGGAATTTGAAGTCTTCATAAAAACGATTTCCGAAGATCTCCAAAGCGAAGAAACCTTTTGGCAGTACATCAAAAACAATCCTTACATCGAAGAAGACGATTATAGTCTCATTATCCTACAACCATGAAAGCACATTTTAAAGGGCTAAAACCACTCGTACTTGAACAAATTCAAACGGCACAATCAAGTATTCAAATAGCGGTAGCATGGTTTACTGACCAAGACATCTTGAATTTGTTGATTGCCAAACGTCAGGCTGGCGTCAAGGTAGTCCTTGTCCTTTCCGATGATTCCAAGAATTTTAATGAATCCTATTCCTTAGATTTTAATGGTTTTAAACAGACAGGAGGCAAACTCATTGTGGCGGATAAGGCATTTATGCACCACAAATTTTGCATCATTGATAAAGCTATTTTACTAACTGGATCAGCAAATTATACCTACAACGGATTCTACAAAAACAGCGAATCCATCATGCTGACCGAAAATCAAGAGGCAATTGATGATTTTTTAATTCAGTTTGAACTACTTATCGCTACACTTAACCAAGAGGAGGGCTTGATTTTATCGCCCTTAGTCCAATCACTTCAAAATCAAATCAAATTATACCATGTCCAAATTAGTTGGTTAGAGATAGCGTTAGCAGAAGTTGAAAAACAGATTCAACTTTACGAAGCCACTTATCGAGTGCGATTTCAAACCATCATCGGTGAAATATTGTGGTTACAAAAAATTATGCTTGAACGCAAAGCCAAATTGACGGAAAAGCCAGAAAGTAAACGCCAAGAACAAGAAGCCCAACAACGCTGGGAGTCGTTTCAATCAGCAATTGAAGAAGATAATCTGATGATTGAGCAGGGAAATGATGCAACTTTACAAGAAAAACTGAAGCAATTATACCGAGAAGCCGTAAAACTATGCCATCCAGATAGTCCATTGGTGAAGGATGAATTCAAAGAAAAAGCGCACCAAGTTTTCATAAAACTAAAAGCCGCCTACGACCAAAATAATGTGGAAGCTCTACAAGAAATTTTGAACGAACTCAAATTGGGTATTTCCTTCGGAAACATTGACTTCTCAGGCGTAGGAATGAACGAATTAGAAGCATTTATTGAACAATTATCCAATAAGGTTGAGCAATTGGCAAGTCAATTATCAACTTTGCAGAACGACCCACGATATGTTCTCCAAACAGGTGATTTAGTTACCCTTGAAAATCATTTTGCTCGGGAGGAAATGAGTTTGTTAGAGAGGAAACGTGTTTTGGACGGGGAGGCTTTGCAGTAAGATTAAACACATTCAAAGTAACAAAAAAAGGGTTTCTGAAATTTTCCAGAAACCCTTTTAAACTTATAAAACGT
>JBBAKZ010000329.1:0-3705 GCA_040403275.1 Arcicella sp.
AAATGATGTTTCATTTGTGGGGTAATAAAAATACGACTAATAAATTGAATGGCTCAGCGGAAGAAAATGGGGTTACCAAATTTAAAGATGTCAACGATTTAGCCATCCAAAAATTAAAGCAATTTGGGTATTCTCACCTATACATGACGGGTTTGCTTGAACACGCCACGATGGAAGATTTTACCGCCATTGGTATTCCAAAAGACCATCCTGATGTGGTAAAAGGCCGTTGTGGTTCGCCGTATGCCGTAAAAGATTATTATGATGTGAATCCTTTTTTTGCGACTGACCCGAAGAAACGGATGCAAGAATTTGATGCAATGGTTGGGCGAGTACATAAAAATGGATTGAAAATAATTATGGATTTTGTGCCAAACCACGTGGCAAGATATTATCATTCAGACATGAAACCGGCAAACATCAAAGACCTTGGTGAAGAGGATGATAATACCAAAGCATTTGCGCCTTACAACAACTTTTATTATCTCCCAGACACAGAATTTCAAATTCCATCGGGAGTAGTTTCGCCCGTGCCAGTTGATAAACCTTACGTTGAAAAACCCACCAAAGCCTCTGGAAACGATGTTTTTTCGGAAAGACCGACGATTAATGATTGGTTTGAAACCGTTAAATTAAACTATGGCGTCGATATTCAACACGACCATAAAACTTATTTTGACCCGATTCCTCCCACTTGGATAAAAATGGTTGATATTTTAAAATATTGGGCATCCAAAGGCGTAGATGGTTTTCGTTGTGATATGGCTGAAATGGTGCCCGTAGAATTTTGGAAATACGCTACCCATGAGGTTAAAAAGGAATATCCTAATACAATTTTTATTGCTGAGATTTATAATCCTAAGGAATATCACAATTACGTAAAAGTAGGCGGATTTGATTATTTGTACGATAAAGTTGGTTTATACGATGCTTTGAGACGTTTAGTTGAGCAAAAACCCGAAGCAACCGTTGAGGACATTACGAGAGTTTGGCAAAATGAATCGGGTGATATTTCTCAAAATATGTTGCGTTTTTTAGAAAATCACGATGAACAACGGATTAATACCCCTGCTTTCGCCCACGGAGACCCTTTTGCGGCGATTCCTGCCATGGTAATTACCGCTACTTTACACACTGGCCCATTGATGATTTATTTTGGACAAGAATTAGGAGAATCGGCCGAAGAACCGGAAGGTTTTAATAAAGCTGACGATAGAACCACCATTTTTGATTTTTGGGGCGTAAAATCTCAACAAGCTTGGATGAATGATGGCAAATTTGATGGGGGTAAATTATCCGAAAATCAAAAACGTTTGCGTGAATTCTACGGTGATTTACTGAAATTCGTGAATACTTCGGATGCCGTAAAATTCGGAGATTTTTATGATTTGCAATATGTTCAAGTTGATGGTTACGATAGAAGAAAGGTTTACAGTTACTTGCGATATTCGGGAAAGCAAAAATTGTTATTCGTGTGTAATTTTAATAACAAGCAACAACAAGAAATTAACCTCAACATCCCAGAAGGAGCATGGAATAGAATGAATTTAGCTACGGACAAAAAGTTGGTCTTGAAAGGCAAATTCAACCAAAAAAATCAAATTGCTTTCGATGCCGATAAACCAATTCCACTTAACATTTCTCCAAATTCGGTGGTTATTTATGAAATTTCGGAGAAAAAATAGTAATTTTCGTGCCAATCCATTAACCATATTTTTATGAACCAAACGATCAAACCCCAACTAAACCTAAGTCAAATTGTCAACATGAGTGTCGGTTTTATGGGTATTCAATTTGGATTTGCTTTGCAAAATGCCAACACCAGTCGTATTTTTTCTACGCTTGGGGCTAATGCAGATGATATTCCAATTTTGTGGGTGGCTGCTCCTATAACCGGATTATTAGTCCAACCAATTATTGGCTACATGAGCGACCGAACTTGGCATGCAAAATGGGGGAGAAGAAGACCTTTCTTTTTTGCAGGAGCAATACTAGCGACAATTGCGTTGGTATTAATGCCACAATCTAAAGTTTTATGGATGGCTGGTGCTTTACTTTGGATGATGGACGCTTCAATAAATGTGTCAATGGAGCCTTTTAGGGCATTTGTCGGCGATATGTTGCCCAATGAACAAAGAACGGTTGGATTTTCAGTTCAAACTTTTTTTATCGGCGTTGGTGCTATGATTGCATCAGCTTTACCTTCTGTTTTAGATTACTTTGGCGTTCCCAATACAGCTGCATCGGGCATTGTTCCCGATACTGTAAGATGGTCTTTTTACATTGGAGCAGTAGCCTATTTTTGTTGTATTTTGTGGACGATTTTGAAAACCGAAGAATATCCCCCAGAAGATATGGCAGTTTTTGAAAAAGAAAAAAGGGAAATGAATTTTATGCACGGGGTCAATGAAACAGTTGCGGGATTATTCAAAATGCCTACCGTGATGAAACAATTAGCCTTGGTGCAATTTTTTTCTTGGTTTGGATTATTCTGTATGTGGATTTTTACCACCAATGCTGTTACCAAAAATATTTTTGGTTCGACCGACACAACCTCTGCTCTCTATAATGAGGGCGCAAATTTTGTTGGTATTTGCTTCTTAGTTTATAACGGTGTTTCCATGCTTTTTGCCTTGTTTTTACCCGCAATCGTCGCCAAAGTTGGTAGAAAAATGACCCATCTCATTTGCTTAATGGCGGGAGGATTGGGATTAATTTCCATTGTATTTGTTAGTTCAAAAATGGCGCTTATTCCTTGTTTTATTGGGATTGGATTTGCTTGGTCGAGTATTTTAGCCATGCCTTACGCCATGCTTTCAGGAAGTTTGCCCGCCAACAAAATGGGATATTTTATGGGAGTTTTCAACTTCTTTATCGTAATTCCTCAAATTATTGCCAGTTTAGGATTATCAAAATTTATGAATTTTGCACACTTAGAACCCATTCACATCGTTACTTTGGGCGGTGTCTCTTTAATAATTAGTGGATTATTAACCTTACGTGTTCAAGATAATGAATAAAATAAATCCTAAATTAAAAAGCCTTGCGAGTCAATTCACGACTTACAAGGCTTTTTGTTTTTTAATAATTCTGACTGCTCTCAGTTTTTCCCTCAGTTCAAAAACCTATCTTCAAGAATCGGACGAAGATATTTACAACCGTAAAATTCAAAATGCCAAGGGCGTTGCGTTGGATGATTTTACGTTGAATATTGCCAAAAGTTTCTTGAACCGTCCGTACAAATCACATACATTAGAAGTGAATCAAACGGAAAAATTAGTCGTAAATCTACGAGAATTTGATTGTTCAACTTTCGTAGAATCTTGCATTGCCATGGGATTGACTTATCGAAAAGATGAGATTTCGTTTGAAAAATTCAAAAAATACTTGCAACGATTGCGCTATTATAAAAATGGCAAAATTAAAGGATACGAATCAAGGATAAATTACTTTTCGGATTGGCTCTACACACACGAACAAGATGGTTTATTGCATGATGTTACCGCCTCCATGGGAGGGGTGGAATGGAAAAAAAATATTAATTTTATGAGCCAACACTGGAAAAAATATCCCTTCCCAAATGATGAGGAACTCCTCGAAAAAATTCAGAAAATTGAAGAAAAGATTAACGGACAAAATTTTACTTACATTCCAAAATCAAAAGTAAAATCCATTGAAAATCAATTGCTGAACGGTGATGTTATT
>JBBAKZ010000330.1:0-3665 GCA_040403275.1 Arcicella sp.
CTTTCAAAAGCTATCTTTGAAAAATATAAATTTGTCTTGATAAATCATTATTTTAAATTTGGGTATTACGCTAAATCTAAGGAATAACTTGTGAAACGAAACCAAAGAACTTAATTTTGCAGTTCCGTAAAATTAATCTTTAATGTCTTCCAAAGAAAACGCTCTATTTTTCCCTAATCTCAACGGCATTCGTTTCATTGCGGCTTTTTGGGTAATTGTTCATCATATTGAACAGTTTAAAGAAAAGTTTGGTTACGATAACCAACTTTTTTATACTCGGTTTATCCGTTTAATTGGTCCATTGAGTGTGTTTTCATTCTTTGTATTGAGCGGTTTTCTCATCACCTCCTTATTATTAGTTGAAAAAGAACGCACCAACACCATCAATATCAAAAGTTTTTACATGAGGCGAGTTTTAAGAATTTGGCCTCTGTATTACCTAACGGTTATCTTAGGATTGTTCGTTTTACCAGAAATCTCTTATCTCAATATTCCGGGAGAGACCGAATTAATTAAAGTCGATTTTACCGAAAAATTACTCTTTTATCTTCTAATTCTTCCCAATATTGTTACGGGTGTTTTTAAGCATATTCCCTACGTTTCACAAAATTGGTCGATTGGTGTGGAAGAGCAATTTTATTACTTTTGGCCTTGGGTTATTAGGCAATCAAAAGCTTCCAAGCTATTGTTTGTGATGGTCATTTTCTTTTGTTTTTTTTATATAACTCGCTCGCTTACGGTAATTTATATGCCAGAAACGGGTTGGTGGAAATATTTGAATGAGTTTATCAAATCACTTAGAATTACCTGCATGATTCTCGGAGCAATGGGCGCTTATTTTACCTATTTCAAACTAAATTCACCTCTGGTACAATTCATCTTTCATCGTAAATTCCAATTATTTTTGTATCTAACTTTAATTTTGATGCTGTCATTTGGCGTATATTTGCCAGGGGTGAATCAGGAGGTTTATTCTTTGATTTTTACGTTAATTACCATGAATTTAGCTAAAAATCCAGCCACAATTTTGAGTTTAGAAAATCCAGTTTTTAATTATTTAGGGAAAATTTCTTACGGAATGTACATGTATCACACCGTAGCGGTAGTAATTGGCGTTAAAATCTCTCATTCATTTAATAATAGCAATTTTGTAAGCTATCCTATTTCTTACGCCTTAACAATTTTAGTATCTACGCTTTCTTACGAATACTTTGAGAAACCATTTTTAACGCTTAAAGACAAGTTTACCACCGTAAAAAGTGGCAGTAAATGAATTAACAGTTAATCTAGTAGGCATTGAAATATCCAGATTATATTTTTCTAAACCCCGTAAGTATTTGAAAATCAGAATATTATTATAACTAATAGCTGATTCCAAATAATCATTAACAAAATACGATGACAGATTACGAACTTTACGAAGTAGTTTATAATAAAGCTTATATTTCTATAATACTTTGTTTATTAGCCTACTTTGCCTTTAAATTTAGAAATAAAATTCAAGTTTTGCTTAGCGATATAGGCACCTTAAAATCTTTTGGAATAATCGCATTCTTATGCCGAATTCTTCCTTTTATGATTGTTTATGTCTATTATGGTTACGATGCCCAATCAGACGTGCAGATTTTTTGGAAATCAGCCCAACATGCTTCAAAATTAGAATTAGTTTACCGAGATTTTGATTCGGTGTATTCCCCATTCTTTGCTTATATTACGGCACTACCACTTTATTTTTGGGATACCGCTAGAGCAGTTACTTTGCTCATGATATTGATTGAATTGTTAGTATTATGGCTAACCATGAAAACTTATCCTGCTGAAAATAAACCTGCTACCACCTTTAAAGCATTTATTTACCTACTACTTCCTGGCCCCTATATTTTTTGCGTTTTTGGTGGACAAGAGGACATTTGGATGTGGGGTTTTGCCTGTTGGGTGGTCTACGCTTGGCAACATAAAAAATCCGATTTAGTCCTTGGAATAATTACAGGTTTAGGTTTAGTAACCACCAAGGCATTCTTTGTTTTATTACTGCCATTGCTGTTATGGAAAGTAAAAAATAAAGGCAAATTTATTATGGGAAATCTCATCGTTGGGCTACCCGTTTTATTGATTTTATATTTATTAGGAGGTGATTCGTTTTTAATGCCCATTCGTTTGGCTCAAGACCCGATGGCAGTAAATATGTGGTCGGTCATTAATCCATTAATTTGGGATTATGGCATTACTCAAAACATAAAACTATTGAATTGGATTGGGCTTTTCATCATTTTGAGTATTGCGATTTGGCAGACTTTTAAAAGTCAAAATCTTGATATTCAGCAATTTATTCCTAAAATTTGGATTATAATTTTTGGTATCATGATGATTGTACAGATTGGTGCCTATGCCAATTATATTTTCATTTACTCAATGCCCCTCCTATTCTGTTTTGATTTTTTCAAGAATAAAACTTTCTTAGTGCTTACGTTTATTTTTCAAGGTTTTGCCACCGTTCAGCCTTCATTTTGGTTTAGGATCGGGAAACCATTTTTGCGGTTTGATAATCTTTTAGGGCCGAAATTTGCCATTGAATATTTCTTAGAAATTGTGGTATTTGTTGGTATAATTTACTGGTTGAGCATGGTAATGAAAAAGAAAATTTAAGTTTTTACCAGTAAATTTCGGGTTGAATATACTCTTATACTAAACGATAAAATTTAATTCATGAAAACTTTCAAAATTACACTTCTTTTTTCATTTTTGTTGGTCAGTCAATGTTTTGCCCAAAACAAGAAAGACCGAATTCAACTGAATATTAAGGAAAAAGAGCACAAAATTGATGTGTTGGTAGATGGAAAATTGTTTACTTCCTATTTCTATCCTAGCGATTCAATTCTGAAAAAGCCCGTTCTTTTTCCCATATTAACTTCTAAAGGCACAACAATCACCCGTGGATATCCATTTGCGACTCGTGCAGGCGAAAGAGTTGACCATCCGCATCACGTGGGAATGTGGTTGAATTACGAGTCAGTAAACGGTTTTGACTTCTGGAATAATTCAACGGCCATCAAAGACCGCACAAAATACGGAACCATCAAGCATACTGGAATAGTACAAACAAACGGCGGATATAATACCGCTGGTTTGACCGTAAAAGCCGATTGGATTGATACGGACGGAAAAGGTAAAACGCTGTTGAAAGAAACCACAAAATACGTTTTTCACGCCAACGGAAATGAACGAATTATTGATAGAATTACGACCTTAACAGCTCAAAATGAGGAAGTTATGTTTAAGGATGTAAAAGATGGTTTTTTCGCCATTCGTGTGGCTCGTGAATTAGAGCATCCATCCGATAAGCCCGATATTTTTGTTGATGCTAACGGCATCGAAACTAAAGTTGACAAGTTGGATAATACAGGAATCACGGGGAATTATCACAGTTCAGAAGGTATTGATGGTGAAAATGTATGGAGTACAAGAGGAAAATGGACAAATCTTTCTGGTAAAATTAAGAATGAAGAGATTTCAATTGCCATTATTGACCATCCGAGTAATGTAAATTATCCAACCTTCTGGCATGCAAGAGGTTACGGACTTTTTGCGGCAAATCCATTAGGAGAAAAAGTATTTAGCAAAGAGAAAAAAGAATTGAATTTCAAACTTGTTCCCAATCAATCCGT
>JBBAKZ010000331.1:0-3660 GCA_040403275.1 Arcicella sp.
CAGAGATTTTTGTTTGCAGCAAAAAACGAATGAATTATCGACAAATGCGCTTGATTATTTACATCACCGAGGCTTTACCGAAAAAACAATCAACCATTTCAGGATTTTTGCTATTAAGGATTATACGGAAGTAACTTGGTACATGAAACAACGTTTTTCGTATATTGATTTGCAAGAATCAGGACTTTATAATGTTCGGAATAATTTAATTTTTTACTCCCATTCTTTAGTAATTCCCTATTATCGAAACGGCAGAATTGTCTATTTGCAAGGACGAGTGATTGGCAAACCGCCCGAAGGGACAAATCGCTACTGTTTTTTGAATAATCAGCCTTTGACACTTTTCAATGTAGATTCTTTACTGAAGGTTCGCTCCGGCGAGAGTGTGTATGTAACCGAAGGTGCATTTGATTGCATGCGACTTGTGCAGGATGGAAAAACGGCAGTGAGCTTAGGAACTGCCAATATTTTCAAGAAGGAATGGGCAAAATTATTTCAGCGAGTCAATGTGGTTTTTTATTTGGATAACGACGTAGCAGGACACAAGGCAGCGGATGAATTAGAGAAGATTTTTACGCATTTTAATATCTCTTGTACCCGTAAAAATCTACCCGATGAGTACAAAGATGTAAATGATTATTTTACGGCTAAATTGGGCAGTAATGAGCAATTGGGGTTATTTTGAAGATAAACCTCGATAAAATTTTAGCATTTCTGGGTAAGTCATGCCCATTAACATTCCTTGAACGGTCATGCTTATTCTCTTGGTTTTTGTCTCAATGGTTTTAGCAGATTCTATCCATTTTGAATAATACAATTGATGACTTTTAGGCAATTTTAAGAACGTTTCTAAAGCTTTTGGTTCATCTTCCAAGCACATCATTAGTTCTTCCGATTGTGGTAATTCATCGGTGTCTTCTTCCAAATTGATTGTCACCATCGCCCCTTCTTCTTTTCGGATTCCTTTGCGTATTTGAGCATTCATGGGAAGAATAAAATCGCCTTCTCCCATGGGCAAAATCGCCAATAATTTTACTGGAAAATTATCAATTAAGCCTTTTACTCGAAAACCGAGTTTGGTATTAGGTTTAATTTCACGGGCAATATCAGCAGGAATTTCAAGATAAGTCCAGCCCGTTTTTTCGCCTTTTTCTCCGAATTTTTGTAGGATTGTTTGGAAGGTGGTCATTAATTGTTTCGTTTTAAATTCTTATTCGTCGAATCACTCTGCACAGGTTTATTCTTTTTAAATAACCCATCAAAAATACTCTTCTTTTGTTCTTCCAATAGCTTTTTGGCTCGGTCGGACGCTACTTTTTTGATGCTATCGGTGGTACTTTTTACTTTAGCTTCGAGGGCATCCCTTTCTTTCTGAACCTTGGCTTCTATCTCAGCTTTTTTGGCCTTGGCTTGGGTCATTAATTTATCCTTTTCAATTTGAATTCTAGCTTCGGCTTCTTTTTTCAGACGGTCAGCCTCTTCTAATGCTTTGGTTTTTGCGGCATCAATTTGGGCTTTTGCTTCCGAAACTACGGCATCTTTTATGGAGTTGGCGGTACTACTTCCCTTAAATCCAAAAATAGGATTTTTCAAATTTCCACCCAAAGCCAAATCAAATTTTACTCGGTCGCTTCCTTGTAGTGCTTTTCCAGTCCATTTTTGGAAAATATTACTGAATGTTTCTCCCGTTTTGCCCGCAGGAACGTCCAAAACTAAGGCATAATCCATCGAGCCTGTAAGTCCATGACGACCCGAAGCGGTGATTTTATAATCATCAAATTTGATGTCGAAAGGTTTCACGCCAAATGTGCCATCTTTGATTTCAAACTGCATTAAAATATTTGTTAATTGCGTATCTTTTATTTTGGTCAATTTGGTGACTTCTATCAATTTTTGAACCAAAGGATTATTCTCCGAAACCTCTCCGTGTAGGATTTTCATCAATCCATCACCACTCAATGTATTGATTAAAGGCATCATATCTTGTCCTAATTCTCCATCAATTTTAAACTTAGAATTAATACCACCGATAAGATATTGTGCAACAGGCATCAAGTATTTTACGATGTTAAGGTGCTGATACGCTTGAGCAATTTCAACGTTCTCCAAATTCAAAGCGAAGGCGAATTTTGGGTGAGCCAAATCCGATGAATTATAAGTGCCATTCGTAATAAAATTGCCTCCTAGGGAATTAAATGCTACGTTTTGCATTTTCACTGCGCCATTTCCAACCGTTAATAAACCTTTAATATTTTTCAATTCCATCTTATCGTACAAAGCATTTTCAATTTCAGAATTGATAATTAAATCCATATTTTTAGGAATTTCCACAACCTGTAAATGACTATTTGTAGAAGTCGAACTACTTGAATTTACCGATTTGGGTGCTTCCGTCATCCATTCATTAACATTGAATTTACTGGATTTTACGTTCAATTTTCCTTTTAAAGATTCATTACTCAGCACGTATCCAATATAATTTGAGAACGTTCCATCGGCGGTAAAATCACTCGTTCCTAAATATCCTTTTGAGTCAGTAACATTGATATTTTGCGGAGTAAAAATCATGTTGGCAGACGTAACTTTTATGCCTTGTGGATAATCTTTTGAAGCAAATTCAAGGCTTTGTACGTAGGCTCTTCCAGCCGTTGGAAGGTTGTTGTAACGCTTGGCTTTTACGTCCGACATTTTGCCTTTGGTTTCAAAATCAGCATCCACGATTCCTGTCAAAGTCATGACCGATAAAGGGTATATTTTAGTAATTTTTGTCAGGTCTATTTTACCTTTTGCCTTAATATCCCAATTATAATTTTCAAAGTTTTGAATACTTCCATTGGCTGTAAAAGGTTCGTTTTCGAGTATTAATCTAAGGTCAGAAATATCCAATCGGGTAGAAGTCAAAGCACCGTCGGTATTTAATAAAGTAGCTTTAGCATTGATGTTTTGAATGGGTTCTGGGAATTTGTCAGATTTGATAAACCCATTCACCAAACTCATCACCGCATTGACCTGTGGAAATTGCTTCGTTAGGGTATCATACGTACCTTTTGCTTTCAAATTTAAATCGTACAAACCCCTTATTGCTAAGCCTTTCATCGGGAAAATTTGAGCAATTTGTTGTAAATCTAATTTTGCCATTAGGTCAGCATCCACCTTTGATTTTTGTAAACCTTCGATGAGAATTCGTCCTTTTACTGGATTTTTACCAAAACTTAAATTAAGGCTACTGATGTCAATTTTGGTATTATTAAAGTCGTTTGTATAATTTTGAACGTTAACGTTTATGTTAATATCTTTTATCGAAGTAGGCATATCCGCATATTTGAACATACCATCGGATATTATTAATGTGTTTGAAAATGAAGGAAATGTCGTAGCATTTTTTGTCCCTTTCACAATACCGCCAAAAGTAATATTTCCCTCGGCTTTGAGGTCTTTGAATTTATCCGTATAAATATTTGGGACTAACGAAAGGAGATTTTTAAAAGTATTTTCGGGCGATGAATAAGTCAAATCCATTACCATAGTTGAAGTATCTGGCGTAGCTAAAAAACCCGAAAAGTTTAAAATAAAGTCGTTGATTGTGAGTGAGTTATTTTTGAAAGTGTATTTATTATGGGCTTGGTCGATGGTCATATCCAAATTAGCAGCTACTTTTTT
>JBBAKZ010000332.1:0-3656 GCA_040403275.1 Arcicella sp.
AGGAACAATTTTGTTCGAATCAGCAGGTGTTCCTTTAGCAGTTGCCCAAGAAGCATTACGTCTGGCAGCACAAAAATTGCCATTACGTACATCTTTCGTAGTTCGTAAAGATTATCAAGAATTATAAATTTGAAAATGTTGAATTTGAAATTTTGAAAATAATAGTTATGAGAATATTGCTTTATCATTTTATAAATCAGT
Source organism: Arcicella sp. (assembly GCA_040403275.1). GTDB lineage: Bacteria > Bacteroidota > Bacteroidia > Cytophagales > Spirosomataceae > Arcicella. The sequence continues at coordinate 202 of JBBAKZ010000332.1, forward strand.
ATTCAAACTTTCAAATTACCAAATTCTCAAATTAAAGTCATGAAAAACGCAGAAATTCAAAAATTGAGTTTGGAAGAATTGCAAACAACTTTGGTATCTGAAACAGATGCTTTGGCTCGCTTAAAATTTGCCCACGCTATTTCTCCAATCGAAAACCCATTACGTATCCGTGAGGCTCGTAAAGTGGTAGCTCGCTTGCAAACTGCCATTAGAGCAGCAAAGTAAGTTGAAGTGTTTGAAAGTTATACAGTTAAAAAGTTTCGTTAATCAAAACTTCTTTAACCATCCAACTTCTCTAACGGCTTTAACTTAACAAAAACAGACTTCATCAACATACCGCTTGGAGTCAATTAATAACAACAATTTAAAATCCAACCATGGAAGAATTACAAAGAAACCTGAGAAAAATCAGAGTTGGGCGTGTGGTGAGCAACAAGATGGAAAAATCTATCACCGTAGCCGTAGAAAGAAAAGTTAAGCATCCACTTTATGGTAAGTTTATGAAAAAAACTTCCAAGTTGATGGCGCACGATGAGACAAATACATGCGGTATTGGCGATACGGTGAAAGTAATGGAAACCCGTCCTCTTTCTAAAAATAAGCGTTGGAGATTAATTGAAGTTATTGAAAAAGCGAAATAAAATTTGAATTTTCGTTAATTTAAGCGTTTGAGATAGCAATTACTCAAACAATTCTAATCTTCAAAGTTCAAATTTAATTAAGATACAAAACAATGTTACAACAAGAATCAAGATCTGGCGTAGCTGATAATTCAGGAGCAAAAGAGGTGCTTGTCATCCGTGTTTTAGGCGGAACAGCAAAAAGATACGCTTCAATTGGTGATAAAGTAGTAGTAACTGTAAAGTCTGCTCTTTCATCTTCAAATATGAAGAAAGGTACGGTTTCAAAAGCCGTAGTAGTAAGAACTAAAAAAGAAATTCGTCGTAAAGATGGTTCATATATCCGTTTCGAGGACAACGCAGTCGTATTGTTAAACAACAATGACGAACCACGTGGAACTCGTATCTTCGGACCCGTAGCACGTGAATTACGTGATGCAGGATTTATGAAAATTGTTTCATTAGCCCCAGAGGTGCTTTAATCGTAATTGTATCATGCAAAAGAAATCTAATAAGCAGCCAAAACTGCATATCAAATCTGGAGATACCGTTATCGTTATCGCTGGAAACTCAAAAGGTAAGTCAGGTGTCGTTACAAAAGTAATCGTTGACAAAAATCGTGCAATTATTGAAGGGGTTAACCTTCAAACGAAACACGTAAAGCCAACCTCTACAAGCCCACAAGGAGCAATTGAGAAACGTGAAGGTTCAATTCACTTATCAAATATTGCTTATATGGAAGACGGAAAAGCAGTACGCACAGGTCGTAAACTGAATGAAGCTGGGAAATTACAAAGATTCTCAAAAGCATCAGGAAAATTTATTTAGTCAATCAGAAAAATTGATAATTGAACAGTGGGTCGGAAATCCACGCAAAAAGTTTCATAAAATGACAACTACAAGATTAAAAGATAGATATTTGGCTGAAATTGTTCCTGCCTTAAAGGAAAAATTTCAATACAAATCAGTAATGCAAGTACCAAAAGTTACTAAAGTTGTTATAAACAAAGGTATTGGTGCAGCAGTTGCTGACAAAAAATTGATTGATATCGGTATTGATGAAATTACCCTTATCGCAGGTCAAAAAGCAGTAGCTACCATTTCAAAGAAAGCTATTTCAAACTTCAAATTGCGTGAAAATATGCCAATTGGTGTAAAAGTAACCTTACGTGGAGAGAGAATGTATGAATTCCTTGATCGTCTTTTGACAGTAGCTCTTCCTCGTGTACGTGACTTCAAAGGAGTGGCAGACAAAGGATTTGATGGCCGTGGTAACTATACTTTAGGTGTAAAAGAACAAATCATCTTTCCTGAGATTTCAATTGATAAAGTAAGTAAAATTTCTGGTATGGATATTACATTCGTTACTACAGCAGAAACTGATGCAGAAGCAAACGCATTGTTAACTGCAATGGGAATGCCTTTCGCAAACCAGAAGAAATAATTTAGCGTTAGAAGTTAAGAGTTAAGAGTCAATCTTTTTAACTCAAAACTCAAAACTCAACACTCAAAAACATAGATTCTAAATACAATGGCTAAAGAATCAGTAAAAGCAAGAGAAAGAAAAAAAGAAGCAACCGTTGCTAAGTACGCCGTAAAACGTGCAGCTTTAAAGGCAGCAGGTGATTATGCGGGACTTGACAAGCTACCTAAAAATGCTTCACCCGTACGTTTACATAACCGATGTAAATTAACGGGTCGTCCAAGAGGGTATATGCGTAAATTCGGTATCAATCGTGTTACGTTTCGCCAAATGGCATCCGACGGTTTAATCCCAGGTGTAACAAAATCAAGTTAGTATCAGGTTTAGAAAAGTTAAAGCAGTTTGAAAGTTGAAAAAGTTATAGTGATCAAGGTTCACTTAAACTGTTTAGCAATCCAACTTTATCACTCTTCAACACCAATATAACTTGTCTTTATTAAATTAATTCCGTAATTTTGCGTTCCTTTTTAGAAAAGAGGTGCGTTTCAAATATCGAAAACAATGACAGATCCAATAGCAGATTACTTAACACGATTGAGAAATGCCATCAAGGCACGTCACAGAATCGTTGAAATTCCTGCTTCTAACATCAAAAAAGAAATTACTAAGGTTCTTTTTGATAAAGGATATATTCAAAACTACAAATTTGACGATACAACCGTACAGGGTACTATCAAAATTGCTTTGAAGTATAATCCGACTACGAAGCAATCAGCAATCGTTAAAATTGACAGAATCTCTAAGCCAGGTTTACGCAAGTATAAAGGTGCAGGTGAATTACCACGTGTATTGAACGGTTTAGGTATTGCAATCCTTTCAACATCTAAAGGCGTTATCACCGACAAAGAAGCTCGTGTGTTGAACGTAGGTGGAGAAGTTCTTTGCCAAGTTTATTAATATCACATCGCTGAAAGAAGCTGTTTTACAGTTGGCTTCCATTTAAGCACAAACACAAAGTCATGTCAAGAATTGGCAAAAAAATCATTACGCTTCCCGCAGGTGTGGCTGTAACGATTAATCAAAATCACGTATCAGTAAAAGGACCGAAGGGTTCACTTGAACGTACAATTGATCCAGATATTACAGTTGAGCTCGAAGGTGCTGAATTAACAGTAAAACGTCCAACTGAACAAAAACGTCACAAAGCCTTACACGGTTTGTATCGTTCATTAATCAATAACATGGTTATTGGTGTGAGTGAAGGATTCAAAGCTCAGATGGAAATTGTTGGTGTTGGTTATAAAGCCACAAATCAAGGAAATATTCTTGAGTTAGCTTTAGGATATTCACACGGTGTTTTCGTTCAAATTCCAAGCGAATTGAATGTTACTACTTCAATGGACAAAGGACAC
>JBBAKZ010000333.1:0-636 GCA_040403275.1 Arcicella sp.
TTAGATAGCGAGAGCCTTCGGTCATCAAAATATGATTTTCGGTATCAGCCACTAAACCCAAAGTACGGGGCGTAACCCGTCGGTATTTGCTACCTTCTTCGGTGAGCAATGTGTTTATCAAATGCTCTTTTGTTTTGGGGTAAAGCAAATCAGGTTGATTGTCGAACAAAAATAGGATGGTAGTTAGGGGCATGAGGGTAAAATCATAATCGCCTTTGGGATTCAATACCCAATGCGAACCTGTAACTCCCCGAACTTTCATTTGTTGGATTGCATTGTTTACGGCCTCGATGTCTTGTTTCAAAAGCAATTTTGCAAGTAAAATTCTGGGTGTATTGCCTCGTTCGCTCAATTTGTCGAAATTGATTTTTTTACCTGCAAACGATTGATATACCTCATTGGCAAGCGTTGACGCTGTGTTCCAAATCAGTGTTCGTTGCTGAGGTATTTCTGGGCTTTGGCAATGACCATTTTTAGATAAAATGGTTATTATAATTATTAAAATTGACTTAATTGTTTTGTTCATTTTAGATAGCTTGTCATCGAAGGCGGTGCTTGCTCAGGTTTGATTCCCCATGATTTATTGGGTTTTTCTCCCATACTTAAAGTCAGTTTTCCTCCTTTCACAATCGTTTC
>JBBAKZ010000333.1:646-3652 GCA_040403275.1 Arcicella sp.
CGTTTCATGCAAAATCCAAGGTTTATTCAATGCTTGACTATTCAATTGAGCAGATTGGATATACAGGTTTTTTGAAGAATTATTCTTTGCTTCAATCGTAAATGTCTTGCCAGAGTAATATTTTGGATTGAGATAAAAAGTAATTTTATTAAAAATAGGGCTACTGATTTCGTAAAATGGCTCGAACGAAGTTCCACCATTGGTAGAAAAAATACCTGATTTCATTAAAACCGACAAACTGCCCATCAAACCTTGGTCTTCATCGCCACTATATCCAAATTGTGGCGAAAGTCCACTGTAAACTTTGTCAATTACTCGGCGTGACCAATATTGTGTCAGCCACGGTGAACCAGAATAATTGAATAAAAATGCTGTGTGAATACTCGGCTGGTTGCCATAGTTGATATAAACCCGACGTAATTCTTCAAGTGTTTCTTTGTCGTGCGATTTTCCTGAAACAAAATCATGTGTTTGGGCTTTTTCAAATGAAGTATTAAGTTTTTTCGTAAATGCTTCTCGACTTCCCATCAAATTGATCAAGCCCTGAATATCATGCGGTACAAACCATCCATATTGGGCCGCATTGCCCTCTTCCCAACCATTGTCATAACGCAAAATATCAACTGGTTCTGCCCATTTTCCATCTAAAGTTCTATTCCACATCCACCCAATGTCAGCATTCCAAATGTTTTTATAATTAGCGGCACGTTTCATAAATAGCTCATAATCATCATTTTTGCCTAATTTTTTAGCCATTTGTGCCAAAGCATAATCTTGATAAGCATATTCTAAGGTTTGAGTAGAACCATCTTGGTGAAAACCATATTTGGTTTTGCTCAAAGGGTGCGGCACATAGCCACGCTCTAAATAATATTCAATCCCTCCGCCTTTGAAAGTATTATGTTCATAACCTGCTTTGCTCATCATTCCACCTGAGAAATGATTTTTACGCAAACCTTCGTAGGCTTTTTCGATGTTAAAACCTTTAATTCCTTTTAGATATGCGCTTACAATAAAAGGCGTAGTTGCGGCTCCAGTCATCACATAGGTGTAGTTTCCCCCTGCAGGACCTCTCGGAATCAATCCACCATCTTGGTACATCATCACCATTGAATTAACAAATGACTCAGTAACTTCGGGGTAAACCAAATGCCACAAAGTATTGATTGTCCATTGAGCTCCCCAAAATGAATCAGAATTATGGTGATTGTATTTCGGTTTCCCTTTTTCATCCAATGGAATTTGCCCAATTCGGCGTTCAGCACCAGTCATGTCAGAATATTTGCCATTTACGTCCGAAACAATGCGTCTTCCTTGCAAAGCGTGCCATAAATCGGTGTAAAATCTTCTTTTTTCAAGGGTAGTTCCGCCTTCAATTTCAATTCTACTTAGCCAATTATTCCAATCTTCTCTACTATCTTTTAGCGCTTTTTCAAAATCCCAGTGGGGTAATTCGCTTGTCAAATTTAATCTTGCTTGCGCTTCACTTACATAAGAAATGGCTACTTTCATTTTTCTAACTTCGCCAGCTCGTGTAGTAAAGTTGACATAAGCCCCAATTCTTTCTCCTTCGATGGCATTATTGATATCCTCTAATTGCCCTTTTCGCCAGCCTTTCAATGAATCGAAAGGTTTATCGAATTGAGCCACGAAAAAAACGGTCAATGTTTTTGGTCGGCGAATAGTAGGCGCCATGATGGCGTAGCCTTCAATTTCTTGATTATTTACCTTTTTTACAAATCCTTTTTGCGTATCAGAAGGGCCAAGAAAAGTTGAAAAATCAAAAAGAATTTGACTTTTTTGTGATTTTGGGAAAGTATATTTATGAAAACCAACACGAGTGGTTGACGTCAGTTCTGCTGTAATTTCGTAAGCATCCAAAACAACTTTGTGATAGCCTGCTTTGATTATCTCTTTTTTATGAGAAAACTTTGAACCGTATATATTTGATCCTAAATGTCCTTTAAAATCACCCGTTGTGGGCATAACAGGAATACCCGATAATTGCCAACAATGCACATGACTAAAACATTTGATACTATCTTTTTCATAACGATAACCTGCATTCCAGTCAGCATCAATGGCATTATCTGGACTTAAATTGACCATGCCAAAAGGGCGAGTAGCCGAATTGAAAAAGAACCATCGGGAGTTAGCGGCATCTACCAATGGATAGACTAAATCGACCGGCTCAATTTTTACTTTTTGGGCAGAAGAATTGGTTGCACCCATCAAGGTAAAAATAAGGAGAAGTCTTGAAAAATATAGCGATATATTCATTGGTTAGGATTTGATTTTCATAAAAAATTACTCTTTCAACCAAGTCAATTGTTTCCAATAGCTAGGTCCTTCATTTATTTGATTTGCTCCGTTGGTGCTTCTACCTTCTTTGATGTATTTTGTCAATAACTGTGTCAGTTCTTTTACAATTTCTGGATGTTTGTCTTGTACATTTTTTGTTTCGGTGATATCATTTTTCATGTCATAAAGCTGTACTGAAGGCAATGTTTTTGATTCTTCACTATTTTCTTTTGGATAACTGTTCCCGCCCGAATGCGAACATAAGATGAGTTTCCAATTGCCTTTTCTTATGGCAAAAAAACCATTAGATGAATGATGAACCACCGCTTCCCGCTTTAAAAAATTGGTGTTTTTGCCTGTGATTTCGCTTAAAAAACTAAAACTATCTTCGGCAATGTTGTCTTTCAATTGGACATTATTTAATTCGGCAACAGTGCTAAAAAAATCAGTTGTACTTAGCAGTTGATTGCTAATCTTGCCTTTTTTCATTTTTTCGCCCCAAGAAACGATAAATGGTACTCGATGCCCGCCTTCAAAAATGTCTGTTTTTACACCACGGTAATCCATCGAAGGATTATGCCCTTTACTCAGTTGTGCCTTTAAATCTGCGGGATTGGCAAATCCATTATCAGAAGCGAAAACGATAAGGGTATTTTCATAGACTCCATTTTTCTTCAACGTTTCAACCACTTGTCTTACCACCTC